>CAZIMH010000088.1:0-10308 GCA_964540155.1 uncultured Saprospiraceae bacterium | reverse complement strand
GTGACTTTATTTGTTGCACTAAGTGATATTCCCTTTTCTGAATTTAATGGAATTAAATCACCCTCTACAACTATTGCCTCCTTGGCTGACATATCAACCAAGTTCTTAACATCACTCGTTACTTCAACACTGGTCGATGATGTATCTCTAATTTTATCTGGTTTATTCAAATAAGAAAACAATAAAACAGCCATACCGGAAAGAACCAAAATCGAAGAAAACCTTTTACCCCAAATGTACCAAATTGGTCTTCTTTCATCGCGAGCATCTAATTCTTCGAACATCCTTTTCTTTAGATCCAAAGAATCTAGTTTCACTTCGTGATTAGAGAATTTATCCTTAAGTATTCCTTTGTCGTCCATTAATTTGCTATGCTAAGTTTCTTATAATTTGTCTGCAACCATTTTTTCGCTCTATAGAATTGAGACCTCGATGTAGATGGGCTGATTTTCAACATGTCTGAAATTTCTTTGTGATCATATCCTTCAATAGCATATAGGTTAAATACAACCAAGTAACCTTTTGGCATATCTGACATTTGATTTAGTAGATCAGATGCAGATAAATTTTCTAATTCTATACTTAAATCCGAAGCGCCTTCCAGGCCAACAAAACTCTCATTAAACATCTTGCCTTTCAGCTTTAGGTAGTCTAAACAGGTGTTGACGAAAATTCTTGACATCCATGTCTTGAGACTTGACTTTGCTGAATTGTAGCTTTTAATAGATCTATATATTTTAATAAAGCCATCCATCACTGCTTCTTCTGCAACAGTACTTTTAGTCAAGTACCTCAAACAAATCGCGTATGCCCAAGATGAATATTTATCAAAGAATGCAGACTGTGCTTGTCGTTCTCCTCTTATAAGTCTTTCAACAAACTTGTCTTGTATTATATGTTGTTCAGTTTTGATTGGCTAGGCTTTATCTATTAACTTTAAATTCGCCACTTATTTCTACTGCCTCTCCTGATTCGCTACTAATATAAAATCCGCTAAACGTACCCCAAAATGTATCATTTGAAATATCAGTAAATGTTACTTCTATTGATTGGTCACCGACACCTTTAAAAGAATTATTTGCTTCTTGTTCTTCAAATTCCGCAAGTGAAGAAACATCTGAGTAGAATAAATCTGCCACGTATGGTGTTCCAAGGACAATAGACAAATCAGGAACAAATGGCATAGATGCGTCAGACATAGTTATAAAATAAGCAAGATTTCCATCAGCTCCAATCTCCAATGTGCCACTATCATCTGATAACGACAGTTCTTCCCCAAAAGCCAAATCAAGACCAAATCTTTCATTACTAAATTGTGGCCCTGCAGGAGAAGGATTACTTACCAATCTATTGAATTCAACCAGGCATCCAACAGCTTCGAAAACTGTATTTACAGAATTTTCTGCGACAGAACTAAAGCCATATAGTAAATTTACTTCCTCAGTTACAGTTACATCTGATAAAGTAGAATCTTCTAGAACCTCTTCACAAGACGTCATAGATAAAAATGCCAGACCTAGTGCTAATGATTTAAATGTCAGTTTCATAACGATATTTTTATAAAATTTAAAAATTTGAATCTCTTTGTTAGTATATACGAGAATATCATTTCTAAATGCTGCACAGGTATATTTTTTTCTTAAAAAAATCTTCAAAAGCACAGTATTCCTAGGTTTTGGGCCAAAAAATATTTCACATTCTTTTTACTAGTACTCACAATAACATTGGAAACCTGACAACTTTTAGATCAAGAAATAAAGGAGTAGTTTTGCACCAAATAACGTATTCTGGAAAAAAGAGGACTCATCATATTTGTAAAGAACCCTGTTGCGGGTAAGGTAAAAACACGTCTCGCTGCAAGCATTGGTGATGAGAATGCTCTGGCAGTGTATCTAAAGCTCATGGCACACACTAAGTCGGTCGCTCTTACTGCGCAGGCTGACAGATATCTTTTCTATGATAAGGCTATTGTAGCTGAGGATAACTGGCCTATGGACAAGTTTAATAAGGACCTTCAGTATCAAGGTGATTTAGGCGAGCGCATGTCTGATGCATTTAGCAAAGTATTGGCTAAATGTGATAAAGCAGTCATCATTGGCAGCGACTGCCCAGAGATTTCTCCTGAGCTCATAGAGTCAGCCTTTGATAAGTTAGACTTTGCAGATGCGGTCGTAGGCCCTACGCTAGATGGAGGATACTACATGCTCGGAATGAAAAAACATCATTCTGAACTTTTCATAGATATACCATGGAGCACAGAGGCTGTATTTCCTAATACAATCTCTAAACTCAGAGCCGCAAATCTTCTCTATACTGTTATGGACAAGCTGTCAGATATGGATAACATAGATGACCTCAAAAAATTCCCAAAGTACGCTAAGGGAATATTATAAGGACCATCGTATACCACCCATCATCCATCTACCAGGCAGCTCTACTAAATTAGATTCTCTGTAAATTTGATCTGTCAAATTAGTTCCTCTGACTGAAAATGTGAATGCCTTGTAGGTATAACTCACTCGTGCATCTATGGTGTGATAATTTTCAAGTGAGACTCTGTCATTAATCTTGGCAGTCATATTTAGATTTATTGGACCTAAAGCAAAGCCAGGATTTATCACAAACTGATGACGAAGATTCTCCAACTGATTTCTAGAAAATGCAAATTCTGTCTCTTCGAATGTAGCATCGATATAAGTATACCCTACTGTAATATACTCTAGGATTGGAACAGAAGGAATTCTTCCTGTCAGACTTAATTCTAATCCTTTATAGGTCGCACTATTAAAATTATCAGGTCGCCATTTTTCTTCTTCTAGACCATTCTCTTTAAACCAATCTATCTGATCTGTGGCACTTCTGTCAAAATAGCTCACAGAGGTCTGTATATTCCTGCTATTATATTTCAATCCAAATTCATAAGTAAAGGCATTTTCTTCTGTAAGATTAGGGTTACCTTCATTACGTGGGTCTTGGTAGAATAAATCTGTAAACGTAGGGATACGTGATGTCCAGCCCAGATTAGCAAATGCTTTGAAAGGACCTGATATGTTATAGCCTAGGTCAAGCCCTGGAAAGTAAGACACATCCCCATCTGAAACTCCAAGAATCAATATACCTGGTGTAATATCAATTTTCTCATTTGCGAGGAGGAATCTATTCTCCAAATGAAATCCAACCTGCTGACGTACATGTATACCGCTACCAGTGCTCCCATCTATTAGATTGTCACTATTTAGGTGTATGTAATTATACTCTACACCAAAGCCCAAGGTACCTAGTCTATGTAATAATGAATTATGAACCTCCGCGGTCAACACTTGCGAGGTATGGAAATTCTGAAAAACTTCAGGGTCATGTCTAAGAAACTGCCAGTTATCTGAATTTCTTCTATAACTCAGTCTTGGGACAATTTTTAGTTTATTGATTCTTTGTGTGGAAGCAACCGAAATAAAACTTGTCTGAATAGTCTCATACTGATCCATTAACTGTTCGCTCCCATAGAACCCATTGGCACCAAAATCACGGTCCACATATCCTGCAGTTAGGCTTATATCTCCTTTGGCTACCGGTAATGAAGACTGGTAGAGCAAATTCAGAATGTTATAATCAGAATTAAATCTGTACCCATCTGATGACCTATGAGATACGGACAAAGATTGATGATAATTATTTATAGGTAACGCTATCTGTCCATAGAAATCCTGGCGATTATGTTGTCCTATCTCTGACTGAATAGTTACTCCAAATTTGTCTGCTTTTTTCGTGACTATATTCACCGCACCAGCAAAGGCATTTTGGCCGTACACTCTTGCAGCAGGCCCTTTAATAACTTCTATTCTTTCTATGTCCAATATATCTACAGGAATATTCATCATATGATGTCCTGTTTGTGGGTCAGTCATTCTTACACCATTAAGAAGGATTAGACTTTGCTCAAAGGTACCTCCCCTAATAGATAAGTCGGCCTGGACTCCATTTGCTCCTCGCTGTCTGATATCTACTCCAGCCACGGTTTGTAAGACTTCATTGATACTGGAAAAGCCTGTGCTAGCAATTTGCTCGCCAGTGATAATACTTATACTTCTAGAAATATCTGAGAATGGAATATCAATCCGGTTAGCAGAGATTGTGATGTCTTCAAATCCACTAAACAACGTATCAGGATTACTCTGACCAAAAACATTAATACTTAAGCTTATCAGAGATAAGAATAGGAACAGACGCATATTGCAAAATTTTGCGCCAATGTATAAAACCATTTAACTTCTCGACAAATTTGATTTGTAATTTTTCTTATAAAAATGAAATCACGACAAGGTAGTGAATTACAAAGTAATTAATAATTAAATTTGGCTTTGAATGAAATTCAAGAAATTAAAACAATGCAAATATTAATCTCGCCGATGTTTTTAAATATGCCTGACTATAAACAAAGAACAAACACTAATTCAGCTATTATAAGTAAATTAATTTATCAATTCTCAAGCTTTAAATCATCCCTAAAACGTCTTTGTGTACCATCACTGATATGGTTTTCATCGCCACATACTCTTTGGACATATAGAGGTAGCCTTTGTACGGGCTGATTGTCCCCCAACTGTTTTTCACTATGTAGTACTCAGTTCCTTTCTGATCCTTTGCTTTACCTAAGATGTGCATAAGATGATCATCTGTGGTTGTCATATTCTCAAAGTTCTCTTGTCTTAGATCCTGAGTAGTCTTCACTTCTGCCCCAGGTTTTTCAAACAAGTCCTTTCTCGAAGCTTTCGCAGGAAGCACCGCAATCCCGCTCTTTGCATCAAAACCCTTCTCACTCACATCGCCATCCCAAGCTATAGTATAACCTTCTTCTAATGCTTTATCTATAACATCTATCATATCTTCTAGTGGCATATTTAAAAAACTACCATTAGAATAATTATCGGGAATACTTAAAATAAAATGTTCATCAAACGGATGATGTGTGAATGAAGTAATACTTACATAATCATCTGGATTAATCTCTAGTGCCTTAGCCAAACTCTTAGGCGTATGTGTTCTACCCTCATACTCAAATGATTCTTCTACAGGTCCCATATAAGCATCTAGAATACCTTCGAATCCAGCCCGCCATTTACCACTTAATTTTTTAGAAGACATTATCCCATCAAGATATCCCTTCAGACCTGCTTCCATCTCACTGTGATCATGAGATTTCTCGCCATCCAATAATCCAGAATAAACTGCCTCCGGTATCACTCCACTCTTCTTGACTATTGCTATCATATCATGGGCCAGACTACCTTGAGAAAAGTTAGCCTTACCTTGTCTGTATATGTAGTTCTGTGCTTTGTCTTGATATATATTTCTTACCACATACATCTCTGATAAATCATGCTGCCCTTTCCCCATCCTCATCAACTCAGACTCCACAAATGATGAAGTAGCAAAACTCCAGCAGGTTCCAGTTCTAGACTGATTCTTGATAGGGGTACATTCTAGTTCTACGGTATGGGTGAAGTTGTACTGTGCAGTGACAGTATTTATAATTATCATTGAGATAATCAAAAAAATATAATTTCTCATGTTGTTTCTTTTATTTAAAACAATATCAATATCTTCCTAATAGGGATTCTCATTTCCCTGAGAACTAAAATAGATGATTGGTATTAGAAAACAAGTGTTTTCTCACCTATAATTCATGAAATTATGATATCTTCTGAAAAGAAATTTGATATCTACTACGAAAAAAACTATTCTGCGATAATTGTAGGAATTGTCATGTGGTTTTTTGTTTCCATCTTATGGTTGATATTAAACACTGATATGCTTAGCCCGAGAAAAGCATACTACTTCAATGAAAGAAATCAAAATATAAAAACTATTATCAGTTGGACGATAAGGATATTAATACCTTTTTGGGTATATAGAATTGCAGAGTCTCAAAATAGAAATTCAACACTCTGGGCAACATTCGCATTCTTATTTCCTATTTTAACTTTAATCGTATCTGGATTTCATCAAAAAATATATAATCCTCATATTAGTGATGAAAGAAGATTAATTAAAGGGAGAATAATTAGTCCGTTAGAAGTCAAAACTTCAATAAATGGGTTTAATTATTATTTGGATAAAAAATCCAAAAACATGGAGAATTTTGAGTTTCTGAGTCTTCAAACGACAACCTTTAGATCTTGGTTTGATCAAAGAAAACTATTCAGATATATGAAGTATTATAAAACCAGAAAGTTGCCATTTCTAATTGCCTTAGAAATGGATGCCAGAAAAGAAAGCTTGACAGAAGATCAGCAAAAATATCTCAGCGAACTTGGTGAAATTCACTATGAGGAGAGTAATGTTAATAATGTATTCGCTCGTCTATAATTATATTGCACTTTATACTAACAATTTTTTGTTTCTAGTACCAATAACAATACCATGAGTTACACAATAAAGTTATCATCCCCTATCCTATTATTTAGCTTGGCATTATTTCTGGCAACAGGATGCAAAAAACAAACCCCAACACTTATTCAAAATACATCTGAAATAACTAATCCTGTGGAAAAAGAGAACATAGATGTAGATAAGATTTGGCCTAGTCTCAAGCCCCTCCCACTAGACCCTGCTATTGAAACCAAAATAGATGAGATACTTCCGAAGTTAACAATAGAGCAAAAGGTAGGTCAAGTCATACAGGCTGATAATGGATCTGTTACACCTGAAGAAGTCAAAAAATATAGATTAGGATCTGTACTCAGCGGCGGCAACTCAGCGCCGGGACCAAAACCTTATGCAGACACAAAAGCTTGGCTAAAAATGGCTGATGAGTATTACAATGCCTCTATCGACCCTGAAGGTGTAGAAATAGCTATACCATGTATTTTGGGGATAGATGCAGTGCATGGACATGCCAATCTGAGTGGGGCTGTAATATTTCCACATAACATAGGATTGGGTGCGATGAATAACCCAGACTTGGTAGAAAAAATAGCAGCGGCGACGGCACATGAATTGACAGTGTCAGGACATGACTGGACTTTTGCGCCTACGCTGGCAGCACCTCAAGACCTGAGATGGGGTCGTAGCTATGAAGGATTTTCGTCCGATGGCGATCTGATTAAATCATATTCTGACCATATTGTGTATGGTCTTCAAGGCAGAAGAGGTCAGGCAGAATATATGGCGGATGGTAAGGTCATATCTTGTGCCAAGCACTTTTTGGCAGATGGTGCTACAACAAATGGTGTCGACCAAGGGGACGCTAACATTAGTGAAGAAGTACTTAGTCGAATCCATGCAGCTGGGTATTATGGCGCTATACCTGCCGGTGTTCAGACAGTCATGGCATCCTTTTCTAGTTGGGATGGCCGAAAATTACACGGAGATAAAGAATTACTTACTGACGTACTGAAAGGAAAATTGGGATTTAACGGATTTGTTGTAGGTGATTGGAATGGTCATGGCCAAGTCCCGGGATGTAGCAACACGGATTGTCCGCACTCCTTGAATGCGGGAGTAGATATGTTTATGGCTCCAGACAGTTGGAGAGGTTTGTATGATAGCACACTGAAGCACGTGAAGTCTGGTACGATCTCCATGGAAAGATTAAATGATGCCGTCAGAAGAATCCTAAGGGTCAAATTCCAATCAGGCATCTTTACAAAAGGAGCACCCAGCACTAGGAAGAATGCTGGTGATGAGCGACTATTGGCCTTGCCTGAACACAGAGCAATAGCTAGACAAGCCGTCCGTGAATCTTTAGTCTTACTTAAAAACAATAACAACACGTTACCACTAGATGCGTCTAAAAAAATATTAGTTGTAGGTGATGGTGCTAAAAGCATCTCAAAAACTTGCGGTGGGTGGACGCTATCATGGCAAGGAAAAGGCCACACCAATGACGAATTTCCAAATGCAGAATCTATATACAGTGGAATAGAAGAAGCTGTTCAGCAATCAGGAGGTCAACTTATCTTTGCTGAGGATGGCCAAAGTGATGCAAAGGCAGATGTAATTATAGCGATCTATGGTGAAGACCCCTATGCTGAATTTCAAGGTGACAGACAGAACCTAGACTTTGTGAATAAAGGGTTTGATACCAATAAACTATCAGAATACAAATCTAAGGGAATCCCTGTCGTGTCTGTATTTATATCTGGTCGTCCGATGTGGACAAATCCTGAAATAAATAATTCGGATGCCTTTATCGCTGCATGGCTACCTGGATCTGAAGGAGGGGGTATTTCAGATTTGCTATTTAAGAGAGACCCCGCTCATGATTTTAGCGGGAAACTTTCATTTGCGTGGCCAGCGACAGCAGTCGTTTCCGAGAATATGGCAGAACTGTTTTCTCTCGGATATGGGTTGAATTACAGCTCTCAAGAAACCGTAAGTCAATTATCAGAAAATTCTGGACTTGAAGATACAGAAGTTGCATCAGCAGATTCCTTTTTTGCTAAGGGTGAAGCGATAGGATCATGGACTCTATGGCTACAAGAAAATGAATTGCAAAAGCAAGCGAGTAGTTTCCCTACCTCATTAGGAGGACTCTTGCTTAGCAAGACGGACCATAATGCTCAGGAGGATGCACTTCGTCTAAGGTGGACCAAGGAAGAGCGGGAACAAATGCGCCTGAGCAGTACAGAAAAAGTCAATCTGTCAAGGCAGACCAATGGTTCTATGGAATTGGCATTTTATGCTAAATCATTCACCAATGAAAATGCCATAGTTAAGATTAGCATGTGTTCTCACGGAACTTCTTGTGAACAAGGGATAGAGATTAGTATAGATTCCGGTGAATGGAAAGAATATAGAATCAGTCTCACCTGTTTTGCGAATCTAGGCATTGTTATGAATAACATCCAATCTGCATTTACAGCTTCAGCCGACCAAGGTGTGGACATTGGGGTTAGCCAAATTATCTTGGCCTCTGACATAGATGCTAAGCCAGGCTGTGATGGGAGGTAATGATTTAATTACTTTTGTAGTGCTATGGTGAAAAAGCTACTTCTTTTTTTGGTTGTATTGATGCTGATATTTCTAGTCAGTTATATCCTAGGACCGACCGTGCAGTACAGTCAGGTCAATGCAACTCCCATGGAATTGGATATACCATTAGACCAACTGGACCTCTACGTCTCAGATGTCGTCAATACTGATCCAAGAATAAAGCCTGACAACGAGGCAAGGATTCTATGGCAAGATAGTCTCCAGAAAACAGAATATGCTGTCGTATACCTACATGGGTTCGAAGCCTCATGGGCAGAGAGTGACCCCATCATAAAGAACTTTGCTGAAAGATATAATTGCAATACTTACCTCAGTAGAATCTCACAACAAGCATTGAATGATTTAGATGCCCTTGCAGAAGAGTCTCCTGAAGGCATGATAGAGTCTGCTAAGCAAGCCATCGCCATAGGTAAGTTACTGGGAGATAAACTCATCGTCTTGTCATGCTCTACTGGATCTACGTATAGTACATATCTTGCTGCAAGTGACCCAGAAATTTATGCGCAAATAATGACAGCACCGAATTTTGACTTAGAGGATTCCAACTCTAAAATTCTAACAGGACCTTGGGGCAAGCAGATTCTTAGGAAAATGATAGGAGGTGACTACAGATCCTGGGAAGCAAATGAAGCTATCGTAAAATACTGGAACGATAAATATAGAATAGAAGGACTCATAGCACTCAGAGCGCTGCTGGATCAAACAATGACGCCAGATATTTGGAAAAAAAATAAAACGCCTTATTTCATCGGCTACTATTATAAGGATGACATAGCTAGAGACAATATCATTTCTATAGATGCTATCAATGAATTCAATCGCCTTGCTACTACCGTAACCTCAGCCAAAAAAGTAATTGCATTCGATAATGCAAAAGGCCATGTTATAAGTTCAGATCTGATGAATCCTAACTGGGAATCTGTTCAAGACTCCATTTTTTCATATGTAGAAGAGGTCTTATATATGAAACCAGCTCCAATACCTAGTGAAAACCCTGAGTTTTAATACTAATCCTTTTAGGGTAATCCACCATTTTAACTTTTAGGTTGTACTACTAGCTTGGAATTCCTACCTTTGTAATGCAAGTTATAATCCCACCCTTTAACAATTTTCCCTTTCTCCCCACCCCAATCCGATATCACACACACTTTGCAGTAAGTTTTCTTTGTATCCCTAGCTAATCTATATCCTATGGAAAACTTGTTGAGAACTGCAATCACAGCTATACTACTCTTATTTATTACCAGTTTATGGTCTTCGCATATAGTCGGAGGAGAGATTTCATATAAGTTTAAGCGTTTTAATGTGGATAGA
>CAZIMH010000087.1:0-10407 GCA_964540155.1 uncultured Saprospiraceae bacterium | reverse complement strand
TGCTAACACTAACCAATACATCGCAGAAGATCCCGTCGCTTCAAATTCTTGAGAAGCGAATCTCATAAACAAGAATCCTATACCCATGATGATAGTACCTATCGCCATTTTAAATAATGAAGAGCCTTCTCTGCCTTTATTTTTCCAGTTATACCAGAATGCAGCAATAGCAGTACCAAATAGTATTATAAATCCTGCATTAATGGATTGGAACCAAGAAGCAGGTACTTCAAAACCTCCTAGCATTCTGTCTGTTTTGTCATTAGCATAAAGATTCATTAATCCACCTGCCTGCTCAAAAGCGCCCCAGAATACGATGATGATAAGGAATGAGAGTAGCATTACTAACATTCTATCTCTCTCGACTCTGTTAAGAGGTCTATTTGCATGTTCGTTATCTGGACTTTCTTCAGATCCTATAAATTCTCCAACCCCACGTAGATATTTTTGACCCCACATATAGACCATCAGCCCTAAAGCCATGCCTATACCGGCTAATCCAAATCCGTAATGCCATCCTATTTTCTCTCCGACATATCCCACAATAAGACTAGATAAGAATGCGCCTATATTAATCCCAATATAGAATATGGTGAACCCCTTGTCTCGTCTATCATCTCCTTGCTTATAAAGGCCACCCACCATTGTAGAAATATTAGGCTTAAGCAGACCCACTCCCAAAATAATTAATCCTAATCCTGTGTAGAATGCCCAATCTTGGGTTATGGCCAAAACACTATGTCCTAATACTAGAATTATACCGCCCAACAAAACAGCCTTTTTCTGCCCTATTAATTTATCAGCTACTAAACCACCCGGAATGGACATGACATATACCAACATCGTATAAGTGCCATACAATGATAATGCCTCTGCACTTGTCCAGCCCAATCCCGGATTTTGATCTAACGTCTTAGCTGTAATATATAGCACCAAAATGGCTCTCATCCCGTAGTAGGAAAACCGCTCCCACATCTCTGTAAAGAATAAAACATATAATCCAACTGGGTGCCCAAACAACTGTGGTTGGTCGTCAAAAATTGAAGCGCCTTTATCTAGGGGTTGTGACATATTTTCTTGATTCGATTAGTCTTCTAAAATAGAGAAATCAATTAAACATTAGGTCTATTACAGAACAAATTTTAACATGTGTAACAGCGATGGCGGTAAATAGTGATGTGTAGAGAGGTGAAGTGACAGAATACATAGCCGCTAATTCGGATATAGTTGGTTTAATACATTTCGAAAATCCTAGCCTTAGATAATACTTGTGCTACCCGAACCTTATTTACGACTATGTATTTCTGACATTTATGAGACTTAAAGTTTCTAATTTAGGACTTAATATTTTATTAAAAGATGGTATTTATCATATGGCACAAAATCATATGTCTAGAATATCCTTCTGAGTAACCTGATGTATTAAAAAACATCTAATGAGTAGCGCCATATTTGCGAAATTATATATAGCATCTAACCTATAGGAAATCGATTAGATGTAATCAAAAATAGACTCTTCTACCACTATGAAAATTAGGACTTATGGTGAGTCGGGAAGTTTGTTATTAGAGTGCTTTGTGTGTGTGACGCCACTTAAAATGGCTTTGACAGATCCGATAGAGATGGGTGATTCTATCATCAAAGGGATGTGATTCCCATCTGTAGAAACCCAAATGTCCATAATATCTCCCTTAGAAAAAACATAACCGTCTATAAGTTCTGGTTGTAGATGATAGGCATTTACTTTACCTAGTCGCTTAATCTTCTTACGTTTTATTCCATTGTACTGGACTTCTATCTCAAATAATTCTTTGTCAAAAAATATATCAATAGGTATCTGATCACCGTTATTAAAATTCTCATATCGCTGCTCTCTTATATTATAGATTGCAGATACCATATCATGCACTTTATCTTTAATATCAAACTTGAACATCTTAGCCGACTGCCGAGTCTTTCCAAAATACTCTACTAAAGTCCCACCCTCCTGATCAAAGCGAATACTATCAAATCGCTCGTAATTTCCCTCTAACACGTCGCGCCTAAAGTTCATCGGGTACATTGTGGTTTTGTCTACCTCGCTGGTGTAGTAATCGCGTACTTTAAACATGCTATCATAAGATGAATAGCTTCTTCCTGTGACATCAAACTCTATGTGATTATCATGTTCTATTACTTGAAATATCACTTCGCCTGCTGGCACCCAAATCAACCCCCAATTATAGTAGACATCATACTTCAATATCTCCCCATCTTGATATGGCAATGCAGACCAATCTTTATCCTGAGCCTCACCAGCAGTACTCAGCCCTACCCACAGCATTCCAATACCAATTAATATCCTAATTATATGCATCTAATTTAATTCTCTTTCTTTCCTCAGCAGTAACACTAATCCGCATAACGCTGGCAGAAGAAGGTTTATTACCCAAAGCAAAAGGGAAGCTAGGATTACTTCCAGATTTTCATATCCCAAGAGTGAAAAAATAGCAGCGGCTGCTCCTGTCCGAGCAAAAACTTTAGCCACAGCAGGGACTGGGACTAATGATTGTACCAAAAAAACTAGACTGATGCCGGCGGCTATACTTAGCAAAGATTGGTCAAAGCCAAAAATTAACAACATCAAAGCATACTGAGATAAGTACACCAGATAGCGGATTACAGCATAACTCAAAATTTGTATTTGATGATAAATACTGACTGAGATACGATCAGTGTGGGTCTGTATTGTCATCCCTAATCTATTCCTAAGCAATTCTATAATTCTATTTATCCAAGGAAGGACGAGGTCTATTCTGAGGTAAATAAAAATAGTTAGGACCAGTAAGACTACACTTAACACCAATATCAATTTGGGGTCTATTCCTAAGAAGCTGAACTCCTGGTTTGTGCTTATCCAAAGTAGCGAAAGGATGCCAGCCGAGAAGGTAATTGTTGACTGCGCTAGGCTGCATCTAAGGGTTGCCAATCCTGACCACACACGTTGGTCATTAGGGATATAGAGCATTCTTCCAGCATACTCACCTAATCTTGCAGGAGTGATGAGTCCTATTGTGACACCTGATAGGACTGACCTTAAACTATTTCTCAAGTCTATAGTGAAGGGCTGCATGGCCGTCTTCCATTTTATTGCTTCCAGTCCCCAATTCAATGGCGTCATGCAAATTATAGCACACAATATGGCCAACTTATAGGAGCTCCAGGTAAAGGAATCAATTAAGTATAGGAGGTCATTCTGCCAAAATAGGAGCCAAAGTGTATAAGCGGCAAGAACTATAGTTATTAGCACTTTGAGGATGGAGGCTGATGATTTATACGAGTGAGTCACTGGATCAAAAATAGAGACATCGCAGTAATTATAAAATATTGACTGAGCAACATATCATAATAATTCTTAATTTGATGATCTAAAGAATACATCAATTAGACTTTCAAAAATTATCGGTGTAGATCCAGGTACGAATATTCTTGGGTATGCCATACTAGACTTAACGCATGGTCAGCCACGGGTGCAGGATATCGGCACCTTGAAACTGACGCGTTTGCCCGATCACCAGACCAAGCTCAAAGAAATTTTTCTCCAACTTCAAGAGATTATAGAAACCTATCTTCCCAGCACTATGGCGATAGAATCTCCTTTCTTTGGAAAAAATGTGCAATCTATGCTGAAACTAGGTAGAGCGCAGGGTGTCGCGATGGCTGCAGCGATGACGATGGGACTAGATATCACTGAATACTCTCCTAAGAAGATAAAACAATCAATTACAGGCAATGGGAATGCCTCCAAAGAGCAAGTCGCGGCTATGCTCAAGAACATGCTTGATTTTACGGTAACTGAACACTATTTGGATGCGACAGATGCATTAGGGGTGGCGCTTTGTCATTACCACCAAATGTCAAGTGGACTTAAAATACCAAAAACAAAAAACTGGAAAAGTTTTATAAAGGAAAATCCAGGAAGGGTAAAAGGCGTCTAAGTCTTTGATTCAAAGTTGGCGGCGATACTCTCCGCAATTGCTTTCATCTCATCTGAAGGTATGGTTAGTTTAGCCCTAGTGATATCCATCTCTGATTCTTTTTTGAATGGAATCAAATGAATATGTGCATGAGGCACTTCGGTCCCTATGACCATTACACCTACCCGCTTACAATCTATACTCGCATCTATGGCCTTAGCCACCTTCTTAGAAAATATATGTAACTGACTGGTAGTCGCATCATCCAGGTCAAAAAGATTATCCACCTCTACTTTAGGCACGACCAGCGTGTGGCCTTTAACCAGTGGATTGATATCTAGAAAAGCGTAACAATGCTCACTCTCTGCTATTCTATAGCTTGGAATCTCACCTGCTATAATTCTACTGAATATACTTGGCATATTTATTTGATAAATATCTCCAGCACTTCGAATTCTATTTGACCGCCAGGGGTTGTTATTGCAGCAGATTCGCCCACTTTTTTTCCTAAGAGTCCTTTGCCTATAGGAGATTCTACTGAGATCATCTTATTCTTTAGGTCTGCCTCGGCTTTAGACACTAGTTTGTAGGTGATTTCCTTATTCACCTTTTTGTTGAGCAGCTTTACTGAACTGAGTATGGTCACTTTAGAAGTGTCTAATTGGCTTTCGTCCAGTATTCTGGCATTGGCCATTATCTTATCCATCTCACTTATCTTGGCTTCTAACATTCCTTGCGCATCCTTAGCAGCATCATATTCAGCATTCTCAGATAGATCCCCTTTTTCTCTAGCCTCTGCTATCGCCTTTGCCGCCTCTGCCCGTCCATTGCTTTTAAGCTCCGTGAGTTTTTTCTTCAATTTATCATATCCCTCTTTGGTCATGTAGTTGTATGCCATTGGTATTAGATTTTAAAATGAAAAATGATTTGTGTATCAAGCAAAAAACGTCTCCATCAGTGATGGAGACGTCGTATATCTAGGTCAAAGTTACTACTTTATCTAAAAAGTCTAATTTCTAGAAGGCTAGTCTAATAGAAAAATTATGTGTTCCTTGGAACGGTGTCGTTGCTCTGTAAGCGTAATCAAGTCCTATCAGGCTATCACTCCCTTTAGCAAAAGGAAGTACCACTGAGGCTCCTCCTGCAAAACCAGTGTAGATATCCTCTTCGTTTAGCTGGACATCACCTATCGGTTGTCTATAGGCTGCACGAACAGTAAACTTATCAGCAAACATAACTTCTACACCACCACCAATTCTATCTCTAGAGAACGCGTTAGACGTAAAGTTACCTACTGCTCTGACGACAAGATTTTGGTTTCCGATACCAGGTCCTGCATCTTCGCTTGTTCTCAATACGTAGAAATCATAACTCAGTCCAATATTAAGCACAGATGGCAATTCGAAATCTTCAGAACGCTGAGATCCAGTCAACTCTACACCATTGGCTGATGTAAAGGTTGTAGCGAGTCCTTGTCCATTGAACTGCATCGTAGACCCTACATTTCTTAAAGAGATTCCAAGTCTAAAGTTATCTTCTGGACCGGTGACATATTGGACACCTGCGTCGATTCCAAATCCAAAAGCGCTTACATCAGCCGTACTTTCAGAAATCAGTCTTACTAATAACCCTACAGATATCTTATTGTCATAGACATAAGAATAACCTACTCCAAGATTAAAAAACTGTGGTGAAAACGTTCCTCCAGTCCCTTCAGGATCAAATGTCGTTGTCACGGGAATCTCTCCAAAGTCCATAGCCACTAGTGAAATACCGAATGCACCAGACTCACCTACTTTGTTGGCAAAACCTAAGGCATTCATGTTTACGTCAGAGCCAGAAAACAGTCTTGTATTAGAAACTACTAATTCTCTAGTACTTATTCTAGCAAGTCCAGCTATGTTTAATCTCATTGCCTCTACTCCCATAATGGAAGCCGTGTTGGTGCTATGAAGACCAGCACTTCTTGCCCAAGGATTTAGCAAAAGCTCTGCTGCACCTGCCTCACCCTGACGGTCAGGATTACCTGCTTGTAGTGTTACAGCACCTATAAGCAAGGTGAATACAACAGATTGAAAAATATATTTGAGTTTCATAGTTCTTTCTTTTTAAAAATACTTGTTAGCGATATTCTCATTATAGGCCTGACGGATCAAACTGCCTGTTGACACCAAAAAACTTAATTGTCCTTTCGTCTATGCCACTGCCATCTTCTCGTGGCGCAGCTATATGTATCAGATATATACCACTGGCAATAGGAATACCCGCTGAATTTTCAAGATTCCACTCTATGAAAGGTGTCGTCTGTGAAAATATAGTTCCAGGATTAGACCCAGATCTTCTCTGAGGCGTCTCGGCTCTATTAAATTGCTGAATAAACTTCCCGTCCAAAGAGAATATAGTTACCACTGCTCTATCTGGTACATTTGTAATTCGAACAACCCGCTCAAACTGATCAATTTCATAGGCTGAAAAAGCATAGTAAGGATTCGGCACTACATTTATATTAGCGAGTGCGCCTTCATAATCATCCTGTTCTAGGGCCGTAGGTGCTGCGCCATCTATTCTGAACTGGTATAAAGGAAATCCTCCTGCATCACCTTCTTCTACCAAACATCTGGTTCCATCAGGGAAATCCAAATCTAACTGCGTCTGCAAGTTATATGGCTTGTCTACTCTCAATCTGAATGTTACATCAGAAGGAACGACGCCTTCGTCATATCCTAGAATGTCCACTCCTTCCTCCATCATTGACATTGAACACCAAGTAATTGTCGGCAATAATTTTTGCTTAGCAAAGAATGGTATTAACTCATCTCTGAATAAGAACCCGTAGTCTGCACATCCATCATATTCATCCCTTGTGACATAGATGTAGTGCTGTCCTCCTGCAAATGCAATACTTAAAGGGTCAAATCCGGCTCCGCCTGCATTGAATGCAAACAATTCATCTGTAGGATTATATAGCATATCATCACCTACATTAAACCTATCCGGTTCTTCATCTAAGATTGGCGTCATGGTCGTAGAGTCAAAACCAATTTGAGATGCCAACATTGAATACTCTTCATTGAAAGCTGAATTCTCTCCAAAGAAAATATTAAGTCGCTGTCCAGTTTCTACATCTATCGCATAGCCTGGGAACCAACTATATCCTGTCTCACCTAAATCACTCGGTAAATCATCTGATCTCTCTGCAAAATTCTCTATGAAATTAGAGCTGTTCTCATCTGTAGGGTCTGAACCGACACCTGCTAAACCGTCCTTATTCACTGAAGGAGAATCCACTCTTAAATCAAGATTTGGGAGTGCGGTGTTGTATGGTGCTCCTTGTCTTCCTGTCTCCAGAACCAAACATCTTGACCACTGGCTCTTATCACTGGTCATCACGATATCTACATTATTAAGGAATCGGATGATGTTACCACCTGGTGGTCTGGTACTATTATGATTACCATTCTCTGTCCAGCCTGGCGTGATATATGGAATTCCAGTTGACTTAGGCACTACACTTGTCAATAAGTATGGATACCATAAGCCCGTACCTAAGCTTGCGAATCTAGAAGTAGGATCTGTATTAAATGCTGCTTGATCCGGATCAGGACCGTCTGTCAATATGAAATCAAATACAGATCTTAGTGGTCCATTAATTCCCTGACCAGTTCCTATATTCGATAAGTTATCTCTTACAGCTGAAAACCATTCGATAGGCTGATCTAAGGCAGTATAATCTATAGTAGAGCCTACCGCACCATTGTTATCACCTTGATCTCCTGCGTTTTCTACCTGCTCCAAATTAATAGAGATACCAAAAGCAGGTAAAAGTTGTTCATTTATAATGTCTATACTCTGATCAGACTCAAACACCTCTCCGCTTTCTAACTCTGTCACTCTCCATGTAGCGCCATCTTCTATACTACAAACAGAAGAACTATTATGTGTACCCAGTATTTCCAACTGGAATAGGCCATTTCTTACTGAAAGTGGGTCATAAATCTTAATGTCTATTGGACCTTGTCCACGTTCGTAAACAATTTCACCATTAAACTCTCCATTCAATATCTGATCATGTGTACCAGCTTGCATCTCAAGGAAAGAACCCCCTGAACCGACACCTCTTAATCTTGTAATCTGAACACCATCTCCATACTGCGCATTTAGATTTTCGTAGATAATAGGTCTAGGTACACCTGTATATGTTCTAATGTTTCTTCTTCCTTCCAGATATGGTCTTGGCTGTGTTGTTCTCCATTCCTGAGGATTAAATGGTAAGAATTCATTATGTGCATAAGCCAAAGCCAAGAAGTAATACTCCGTGTGATTCACCAATCGCGTATCTCCGGATGCAAAGGCATCAGACTCTATTCTGAATGTATTAATGATACCTTGATCTTGTCCGACTATCTCACGATTTGGAATCCAAACAGGCTCTGTATTTCCGTTATTCGGTGCTAATGGGTCAGCTTCGTTTGTCCAGTTATAAATTTCAGTTACACCATTTCTGATATCGGCCTGAGCGACTAATCTAGAATCATCGATATTACCTAACTGCTGAGGAGACACATCTGGTCTCGCCAACTGCCAAATCTGATAGCCTTCAAATCTATACAGCTTATCTTCATCAGAAACATTACTAGGTGCTCTGACATCTAATTCTGTATATCCTAAATTGAAATTATTAGAATCAGAATCATTATTAAGTGCTAAGACAAGTTCTCTGTCTAATTCAATTATACTAACAGTAGGCGCATCTGGGCCATCTGTGATATCAAAACAACTGTCAAATAAATTCTGAGCTACATCATCAGCAGTCAATAGTCTTTGAATATCTGGACATGGATAATCCAAGTCTGGAACCCATACTGCACCGACGATAAGCTCATTTACAACATTTGGTGTTAATAAAAATGGACCTGATGCCTGTACTGTTCTGTTATCTCCAGGTGCTAATTCTTCAGAGCACATAGACCATCCGTTAGGATCATTTGGTGGGTCTGGCCAGTGAAATCTTGTAACTTCTGTACTACCAGGGTTAAAGCCCGTACCACCTTCTGTTAAAGGATCTCCATTCAACCATCTACCTTCTAGATAAGTATAGTATTGTTCTGCAACCATTGGATCTACTGTCACCGGATCTGGGTTACCTACTGTAGGGTTTTGGAAAGCGATAAAAGATGACATCCCCAATTCAAAACCAAAATCTGCAACCTCTCCTGAACCCAAATCTGGGTCTCTGATGAAAATTCTATCTCCTACAGAAAGCACATTCGGATTGAATGCATCTGCAATAGAAACTATACGCAGTTCACACCCTGTCTCAGTACTATCCTGACAAATCACCTTAGGTGCAATCGGTCCTCTAAAATAATCTGTACCTATAATCGGCACATTCTCGCCATAAGTAGGGACACCCCCTGCACAATCTGTTGTAGAACCTGTTCCATCTAGTGCATCTGAGTTATAGGTATATGCCAAACTTCTGCCCACATCACAACCTACATAATCATCTTCAAAACATCCCAAATCTGGATCTACCCACATGGCGAAATACATCTCTCTGATATCTTCTTTCGCTCTATTGATTAGTTTATGTCTTAGGAAGGTCATGTCATTAATCTCATCATTGGTCGCATAAGCGAATGACTGTACCTGTACTTCCATATTGATAATATCCCCTCTTGATTCAAGGTGGTCATTACCTGCATCGTTGAATATCCAGAATAACATTTCATCTGGAACCAACTCCAATGCTTGAGCTCTGTTTGCTGGTTCACACCCTCTAATATCTATCACAGGAAAGTCTCCGTTCTCGGGGTTATAGACCCCATCATCATTTTCATCCCAGAAAGCGCCTAATCCTCCTTCTGCATTCGGCAAAGGAAAATCGAATTCTTGTTCAAAGAATACATTGCCTTGTCCAGGCCAAAATTGGATATCTCGAGACACAGAGTCTATTGTGAATTCTGTATCGTTTGCTCTTGCGAATTCAAAAGCTCTTGCTGCTCTAAGGATATTCTGTCCATCTACTCTAAAGAACTCATCCCATTCAAGGCATTCTGTTTGTTCTATCTGACCTGAATTACTATCAAGTGGACCAGGATAATAATCAGAATTACCACCACTAGGATATCTAGAAGCCGCTAATTTCAGGTTGCCGTTAGGGTCAAATCCTCCTAACCACACGCCACCTGCAAATAATGAGGATACTTCTTGTATTCCTGAACCTACAGGAGGCTTTGGTACAACGTATCTACCATTAGCTCTATCCCACCAGATATCTCCACTCGTCCATAATCTAGCTCGGACATTATTGATTTCCATATCCGTGGATTCATTCCCTTGTACACAATCAATTCTTAATTCGAGGAAGTCGTTGTTACTATTGTTCTTTGGCTTCTCGTATACGTCAGGTCTGTGGGCAGCTACTTCTGCTACAAATCCAAAGGCAAAG
>CAZIMH010000086.1:0-10463 GCA_964540155.1 uncultured Saprospiraceae bacterium | reverse complement strand
GCTCTATATTGACTTGATTCTTGGGTTTCTTTTCTTCAGTCATAGTATTGTTTTATCTTGTTATTACAAATATGGATAATTGCATTCATCTTTTGCAATGTAACTGATTTAGAAAAATTATGCACGAAAAATACTTTGCCGCCAACCAAAAGCTATGGGATGCCAAGACAAGCGTTCATGTAGACAGTGAATTCTATGAAATGACGAAGTTCTTAGAAGGCAAAAACTCCTTAAGAAAGATTGAATTATCTGAACTCCCTGACTTAGAGGGTAAAACTGTACTCCATAGTCAATGTCATTTTGGTCAGGATACCTTGTCTATGCAGCGTATGGGGGCTCAGTGCACGGGCATAGACCTATCTTCTAAAGCCATAGATGCGGCTCGCCGATATAATGACCAAATGGGCCTCGATGCGACGTTCGTCCAATGTAATGTGTATGATATCGACAAGCATGTCCATGATGAGTTTGATTTGGCATTTACATCATATGGTGTGCTGGGGTGGCTACCAGATATGGATAAATGGGCAGCCCAGATGGCGGCTAGGGTCAAAAAAGGGGGTATGTTCTATATGGTAGAATTTCATCCGACGATGTATATGTTTGACTGGAATGACTATAAGCTGGGATATCAGTACTTCTACGAAAGAGAACCCACTAAGGAAATAGAAGAAGGCACCTATGCTGACAGACAGAGCGATATAAAGCTAGAAGAATATTTCTGGCAACATCATCTAGCGGAGATTATCCAGGCATTGATAAATCAGGGATTTAGAGTAGATACCTTTCGTGAATATGATTTTTCCCCATATCAGATCTTTGGCAAGGAAATCAAAAGGGCGGAACAGGAATATCTCTTCCCTATCAATGGGATTAATATACCCCTGACGTACTCTATAAAGTGCATAAAGGACTAATCTACTGTAAATCGCATATAATCAACTGAATTTGTGCATTTTAAATAGTAAAAATATTCGTCAAGTATTTCCTACCATTTTTATTTAGCATAGATTTGTAATAGTCAAAACCCAAAATCGACTATATGCAATCCTCATCAAGAGTTACTTACAAAAATAAGGTTGAGATAGAAAAGGCACAGCCATTCGCTTTAGGTCTTAGAGAGTTGGTCTTCCTTTTCACAATTCTTATCATTGGATTTTCAGGATTTAATGTGTGTGTAGATAAAATCTCTGCAGCTGGAAATCCCGATAATATTACAAGCATAACCGTCTATGACGCCAAGATGACCTCTTATTACGATAAGACTGCACAGATAGAAAACAACACTAAGGTCAACTGAATCCCTCTACAAGTTTGACAATCAGGCATCATCTCTTTATATTAGACATAGTGGTTCAAATGTTAAGAGATATTATAGAGCGGTCTGTGTTCGGTGTATGCAGTTATATCGGCCAGAAAATTGGAGTAACTGGCTCCAGAGTGAGACTGTATTTTGTCTACTTATCATTTGTTACCTTAGGTTCTCCTATTATCATATATCTGATTGTTGCTTTTTGGATTAATATCAGACAATATCTGCGCAAAGGATATAACCTAATTATGCATTGATTAAAAACCGTGAAAACAAGAATATGCAGTCAGAAGAATTACTAGCTCTTCTTGTCCAACTTTCTAAGGTGGATAATTATTTTGATGAGTTTGAATTGACGTATTTACTTAAAGTAGGTAAATACATAGGCCTCAATGACCATAAAGTGGAAACACTAATCAAATCAGACAAAGCACCTGCGTCTATTACCATTCCTCCCGAAGAAATGGATAGAATGAAAATCATCTATCACATGCTCTTTCTAATGAAGGTAGATGAAAGGGTATCTGAAGAAGAAAGAGAGTTACTGCATCATTACGGATTTAAGCTAGGGTTCTCGGCACCAATGCTAGAGGAACTCATAGGGGTAGTATCCAAATATCAGGATACAGAAGTACCACCTGATGCCCTTTTAGATATCATCAAGAAATATCAAAACTAACAGGCGTTTAGACCATTACAATAACATTATCTTCTGCACCCTATTTGTTGTCTTATTTTCAAAGAACGACACGATATAATAGCTACCACTATTATAAGTACTAAGGTCTATTGTATTAACATCACTTGTCACTAAGATTACTCTACCCTGCTGGTCATAGACTTTTATAAATGAAGGTTCTACGGATGCTAATTCTCTTGAAAGTAATCCAGTAGTAGGGTTGGGAAAATAGAGCTCCTCTGTCTGAGTACTTAAATCCACTGTGGATGATATTTCTTCTGGAAGATTATATCTGAACATTCCTCTACCATAACTGGCCGCAACTAAAGTCCGTGATTCTGAATGTAAATCAATATCTATGATAGGTACTATCGGTAATTCTATGCCTAACAAATCCCAATTTGATCCATTGTCCAACGTGAGATATACGCCTATATCAGTCGCTACCAATACAAGACCAGGAATCTGTTCATCTATAACCAAATCATTGACAGGAATATCTGGCAAGTTAGACCCAATCTCTATCCAGTTATCCCCTAAATCATTAGAATAGAATACTTGAGAATCTGACTCTCCAAACCTAAAACCTGAGACTGTCATATAGACTCCTAGATCATCCAGTGGATCGTGAACAATGGAAGTTATCCATCTCTCAGGTATTCCTTCTGATATGTCTTCATAGTTATCTCCCCCATCCCGAGTAACCCATACCATACCATCATCAGTCCCGACAAAAATGATATCACTGTCATGACTGGAAACATCTATAGTAGTCAGTGTACCAAAACTAATATTACCTCGTGGTCCTTCTTCATTAATTAGAGCCTCAGATATGGCCTCCCAGTTGTCACCTCTATTTTCGGTTTTGAATAAAACTTGTGAGCCGGTGTAGAGTATACTCGAATTATTAGGATCCATAGCGATTGGTGTATTCCAATTGAATGCACCATTCAGGCCATTTCGTATACTAGAAAAACTTTGTCCACCATCATCAGATCTGGCAATATTTCCTCTTTGTGATTCAGCATAAATGACATCAGAGTTCCCTGGTTCTATCACAACTCTAAAGCCATCACCCCCTAAGATTCTCACCCATTCTTCAGGAAATAATTCGCTGTTCCTGTTGGTGCCATTGTCTTGCGTCCCACCGTAGACAACTTCAGGATTATTGGGATCTATCGTGCAAGTATAAAATTGAAAGTTATTTAATCCCGCTAGGAATCTGGCATCGGTATTCTCAGGTGGCGTGGTAATATATACCCCACCGTCATTTCCATTCAATACGATGTCCTCCCGTTCAGGATGAATATATAAGGCATGTTGGTCTACATGCGCATCTTCAAAAACTGTTTGCCATGAAGCACCGCCGTCTAGAGACCTTGACATTATAAGGCTAGTCACGTAAAGTTCCTCTGGGTCTGTTGGATGCACAAATATTCTTCCAAACCACCAAGAAAAAGAAGTACTGATAATGCCATTTGTAGATCGCTGCTCCCAGCTAGCTCCACCATTTTCTGTCCTATACACTGCATCCAAATTACCGATCGCATCTGCATATAAGGCATACAAGATATTAGGCGAAGAAGCGGATATTGCTATCCCAATTCTTCCTTTGTCTTCTCCTGCCGTAGGCAATCCATTGCGCAGCTCCGTCCATGTCTCCCCCCCATCAGTGGACTGATAGATGCCAGAAGTCTCTCCGCCATATTGTCGATTTTGTGGCCGTCTAATTCTCTCCCACATTGCAGCATATATAAGATTGCTGTTTTCAGGATGAATAGCTAGGTCTATACAGCCGGTAGAATCAGACAAGAAGAAAATCTGGTTCCAGGTGTCTCCACCATCAACCGTTTTGTATATACCTCCATTCTCGTCATTCTCAAATAAAGCACCCATCGCACCTACATAGACTATGTCATCATTATTGGGATCTATGGTCACTCGACCTATGGAACCCGCATTTTCTAGGCCAATGTTTTGCCAAGATTCGCCAGCATCAGTAGATTTATATACTCCATTTCCATCATAAGCCAATGAGCCCCCTCCTGCATTAGATTCCCCTGTGCCGACATAAATCAAATCGGTATTGTTTTCAGAAATAGCCAAATCTCCGATGGACAAAGTCGTCTGATCATCAAAAATTGGTCTCCAATTCTGTCCTAAATCATTGCTGGTAAAAATGCCTCCAGAAGCTGCTGCTGCATACACCCTAGAAGCGCTTCCTACAGGCATTTCTATATCAGTTATCCTCCCAGATTGGTTGGTAGGTCCTATAGATTCCCATGGCTGGTTAAAAGAACGTGTTTTGATATTCTCCATTTGCCGCTCGGCAACTGATTTTCTATAAGCTGCTTTATCAATTTCTCCATGGGGAAAAGATCGTTGCATAAATAGATAGTCGGATGGATATGCTTTGTCTGTTATTTCATTCTTGGAGCAAGAGCAAAATAAAACGATCAACAACACTCCTGTGAGAATTTTCATGTTATGATTTTAGACTTTTCCTAATTCTGCTTTTAAGTAATCTATGACATCAATTTCAATGGCATCTACGCCTTTAATCTCTGAAAGGAACCACGAAATCCAATCCCCTAGATGGACTAGGTAGAGGGATTTTTCTATTAGAGAATTTCCTTTAGAGTAAATGTCTATGATCGTCCCAGAATATTTGGATATAATTTTTTCATTGATATCCATTCGAATCTGATTTCGCTTGTGGTCATCTTTATTCTTTAGATAGATGACGGCTTTGTCTGGGTGTTTTTCTGTCCAGCCTACCAGTTCATTGTGGTTCATTTCGGGTACCACATGATGCCAGCACAGCATTTTAGCATTTTCATTGATCTGTTGTCTAAGCCTAACGGCTACTGCCTCCATACGATCAGTGCTATAAATGATCGGCACCTTATCATGAATCCTTTCAGCTACCTGCTTTGCGGCATCTTTAATAGCCTCTTGGTCAAACTTGATTAGGTCTATAGCTGACCTCACTTCCGTTTTGAAAGCGCCGCTGATTAATCCCAACTTATGTAGAATAAATAATTGCTGTACAATGGAGTATCCCAAACAAGCTCTGGGAGAAGGCCAGTTGTCTGGCAGCTGTATGTAATCTAGACCTCTATTCTTTGCTTCTTCTATAAGTTTACCACCGGACGAGACAATAACCACCTTGGCTTCTGTATCCAGCATTTGGTGAAATGATTCTAAGGTCTCTTCAGTGTTCCCGGAATAAGATGAACAGATAGCAAGTGTATAGCTGTCCACATAGGCTGGTATACTGTAGCCCTTCCCGACGGTATAAGGAATAGGGCAAGACTCTCTGACAAAGCCTTTTACAAAATCAGCACCGATTCCTGATCCTCCTAATCCAGCGACATATGCCTTGAGTAATTTATGTGAGTGGAAGTTTATAATTGCATTTTCTCCAATTTCTAATGCCTCCTGCAATTGACTAGGGAATTTACTAATCAGCTGGTCCATCATATTCTAACTATTTTTATACTACCCAAAAGTACGATTCTACACATTAAGAAAAATGATATCTAACAGTGAAATAGGGCAAAGAGGCGAGGAAATCGCCGTAAAGTATCTGCTAGGATGCCATTTTGAGATACTTGAAACTAACTGGAGGTATAAGAGAGCGGAGATAGACATTATAGCTAGAAAGGATAATATGCTCGTCTTTGTGGAAGTTAAGACCCGACAGTATACTTACTATGGAGAACCATCGGAATTTGTGACAGAGAAGAAAGAAACGCTGGTAATGGATGCTGCACAGCGTTATATGGAAGCTATAGACTACAGCTGGGAAGTGAGATTTGACATTATATCGGTAATCCTCACAAAATCAGGCGATTGTAAGAAATTAGATCACTTTGAAGATGCCTTCTTTGCCTAGACTATATTCTTAGTGGTTGTCTTTATTTATAGGTAAGAATACCCTATCTTTGCACCCCTATTTGAAAAATTTATAAACAGAAACGATGAAAAAAGGTATTCATCCAGAAAATTACAGAACAGTTGTATTTCAGGATTTCTCTGTGGACAAATCTTGGCTAGGAAGATCAGCTGCTGATTCCAAAGAAACGATACAGTGGGAAGATGGTAATGAGTATCCATTGATAAAGCTAGAAATATCATCTGAATCTCATCCTTTCTTTACTGGTAAAATGACATTTGTCGATACCGCAGGTAGAATAGACAAGTTCAACAAGAAATTCGCCAAGTTCAATAAAGAGACTGGACAACCTGATATTTCACAATCAGAAAGTGCAGAAGAAACTAAAGACAGCGAATAAGAAATATTGTGAAGCCCCAAACAAGGGGCTTTTTTTTATCCTAAAATAGAACAGCTAGCACATAGGTAACTTTCAGATATGGGTGAAAACATTATACTTTTTGATGACGATTACTGGAAGGCCTTACTCCCGCTGACCTACACGAGGCCTATCGGTGACCTAAGAGTGGGCATCTTAAAAATTAGCGACAAGTGGTTATCACGAATCGGTGGAAGCGTAAGCTACATAACCCAAGATTATCTTGCGGAAAAATTCCCTATCCATATATCCGAAAACAATCTGGTGATTAATGCCAGACTCCTTCCAAATGATAACATCGCCAATCTGATAGAACAATTAGAATTAAATGAAGCACTTCTATTCGGAGAAACCCTAGTTGCTGCCAGACTCAACATCCAACAATTCGATAATCTTATCAATGGGAAAGAACTCGATGAACTCAAGGGCATAGACATCACCAAGTACGAAAAATACCTTCACCTCCTTTCCAGACCTTATGATATATTTCTAGAGAATGGGAGAGAAATAGCTAAGGACTTTAAGCTACTCACGTATAACAAAACCTCGTATCCCATATCATATCACAACTACCCTATAGCGCCTGATAATATTTTTATTGCAGAAGATGCTGAAGTCACCTTTAGCTCTCTTAATGCATCAGAGGGACCCATATATATAGGACGAGGTGCTAAGGTAATGGAAGGCTCTTCTATACGTGGGCCATTTGCATTGTGTGATAACGCTACTGTGAAAATGGGTACAAAGATATATGGCTCTACCACGATAGGTCCTCATAGTAAGGTGGGTGGAGAGCTGAGCAATGTGGTCATACAGGGATACTCTAACAAGGGTCATGATGGCTATCTAGGTAATTCTGTTTTAGGTGAGTGGTGTAATCTCGGAGCAGACACCAATAGCTCTAATCTAAAAAACAACTACACGGAAGTAAAAGTGTGGAACTATGAGAAAGAGTCATTTCAAAAAACAGGCCTTCAATTTTGCGGACTAATCATGGGTGACCACAGCAAGACTGGTATAAGCACCATGCTTAATACAGGTACTGTCGTGGGTGTAAGTTCTAATATATTCGGCAGTGGTTTTCCGCGTACATTCATTCCATCTTATGCTTGGGGCGGTAGTGCAGGCTATAGCTCTTATCATCTAGACAAGGCGTATGATACAATGACGAAAGTTATGGCCAGAAGAAATAAGACTTTGGAGGAGGTGGATAAGGTCATTCTGGGGCATATATATCACTCCTCAGCCACATTCAGACAGTGGGAATAATCCTCATTATTTAGATTCATTGCGAGTATGCAGTACCCACTATGGAAAAAGCTTCTCAGCTATGTGAAAGAAATTTCACTAGAGCAAACAAGCTCACTTTCCAATCCCTATCTAGAGGTTCTATTAGTAAAAGGCAGGCATCAGCTTGTCACCAAAGATGCTATATACTCATTTGATGATAAATACGAGAACTTCAGAGTAGCCTTCGAACGAACAGACTTGGACAAATTACCTGGCAATAAGATATTACTGCTGGGATTGGGATTGGGCTCTGTTATATATATACTAGAAAAGATAGAGCAGAAGCGCTTTGAGTATACTGCGGTAGAGGTAGACCCTGTAATTTGTCAACTATGTCAAAAGTATACTCTGTCTCATATAGACTCATTTGTACAAGTTATCCCTCAGGAAGCCATGCTGTTTCTGGAGATGAATGAGGAAAAGTATGATTTAATCATAATGGATATATTCCAGAGTGCTACGATACCTCAGAAATTTCAATCTAAGGCACTCCTACAAATGCTTGCGTCAAAGCTAGAGCCACGTGGATTAATGCTCTATAATCGGATGAATATCTCCTCTAAGGACAAGCAGAACAGTGAGTCATTCTACCCTATCATGAAAGAAGTCTTTCCACTTAGTACATCTATTTTGACCAAATCAAATATGATACTGATGAGTAACGAAAATTATCTTATAAAGTAAGGATACTAAATAGAGTATTTTTACCTTTCCATAACTAAATGACTAAGAGATGTTCAGTATAAATATATACCTAAAGTTTTTTCTTATTGTACTTGGATTTGTAGGAGGAGCTATACTTACTTCTACCTTAGGATTTTGGTATGCGTTTCCATTTTGGTTGCTCGGAATAATCATGCTAGGCAGTTACATCTTTCTTGGGACTGTCATGTCTACAGCTCAGCTCATACAAGATGGAGATTTTGGTGGTGCAGAGCAAAGGTTATCTCTGACTAAATTCCCTAAGCTACTCTATGTTACCAACAGAGCATTCTATTACATTATGAGTGGGACGATAGCTGCACAGAAAAATGAGAATAAGGAGGCTGAAGAATATTTCAATACGGCACTTTCATTGAAGCTGCCTTCAGACAATGAAAAAGCAATGGTCTTAATGCAACTGGCTAATCTCAAGGCATCTAAAGGCAATTGGACTGCAGCGACTAACTTTTTCAAACAGGCTAAAGGGTTGGATGTGACACAAGCAGATATTAAGAATCAGTTAGATTACTTCGAGAAAGCCCTCACCAATAATAAGGCTCAAATGAAAACCGCTCGAAGTATGGGTAAGCAAGGGATGAGAATGATGAGACAACAAGGTGGTAAGAGCAAAAGGCGTCGTCCTAAAATGAGATAAAAAGCATGTATCTTAAATCCATTCCATCTATTGCTCAGAAAATATTTCCTGAAGCTATTTGGAATAGCCATAAGAGACCTTTATTACAGTGGACTTTTGATGATGGCCCTCACCCCGATTCTACTAGGCAGCTACTTACACTGCTCGATGAATATAATATCACTGGTACATTCTTTTGCAGTGGCAGAAATGCAGAACGCTACCCTGAACTGGTAGATGAGATTCTGGCCAATGGACATCAGATAGGTAATCATGGTTATAACCACATATCTGGTTGGTCTACAAAATCCAAAGACTATATCGATAACATCCAAAAGGCTAAGTCTTTTCTGAATTCCAATTTATATAGACCACCATATGGAAGAATAACCAAGTCACAAATTCATTATATCCGAGAAGAGTTAAAGATGGAAGTGGTACTATGGAATTTGATGCCTGGTGATTTTGACAACTCAGTAAGTGCTAAGCTACTCCACCAGAGATTATTTAAATATATAAGTAAAACCAGCCTGGTGGTACTTCATGACCGACCAGAATTCATAGACAAATTATGTGAAGGTTTGTCCATATTTTTTAGAAATAAGTCTGAAAAACAGCTTCAAAGAAACTTTTTAGAGGAGTGAAGTCATTGTCTTAATAGAATGAAGGAGTTTAATATAAATAGATTAATAGAGTACGCTAGAAAATTTCTTAGTGCCAACGCCACTAAGGGCATCTACATACTGCTGTTATTATTTTATTCCTATAACGGTCCTGACGTCCCATCTTGGGCAAAGAAAATTATTATTGGTTCCATCGCATACTTTATAAGCCCAATAGATTCTATTCCTGATTTGACGCCATTCCTTGGCATGACAGATGATTTAGGGGTGTTAACCTTTGGCCTAGTGACTATCGCATGTTATATAACTGAGGACACTAGAGAGAATGCAAAAATTAAATTACGTGGGATTCTAAAGAGAGATATAAATGAGGAAGCGATTATAGAAGTAGATTCTTGGTTATAATTTACTATTTACTTCTTTAGCAATTGTTTCAGCTCTTTTGTTGACAATGTCCAAGGCATCATTATCAGATGCAAAGAAAGCTCGCCAAACGAAGTAGCTTAATACCAGAGTTATAATTAAAGACCAAAAGATAAATCTTGCCGTTTGCGGTCCATGCAAAATTTCTTTCATCAAGATTAAAAAGAGCGGTGTAGTGAAAACATAAAATTGTCTAACAGACTTAATCCGCGCTCTTTTCACATTCAATCCAGCATTCAAATACTTGACTTTCAATAATATATTCTCTGGATTAAAACTCCCATCTTGAGGCGTATCAATATTTACTTTTTCTAACTCCTTTGCTGCAGACCCTATCCTTATCCTGTAAGTCATAAATAAGTAAAACATTACAAGTACGACAATGAGCATCTTATAATCATATCCTTCTAAAATGAAGAGAACAAGTAGGGCAATAATTAATATACCAGCCATGAAGATCAAAGCTGAGCTGTAACCAGAGATG
>CAZIMH010000085.1:0-10506 GCA_964540155.1 uncultured Saprospiraceae bacterium | reverse complement strand
CACTAACCGCAATTAAAACATCAAAGTGAATCATCCACTTTCTGATTAGAAACTGATAAACTTTATTGGGAAAAACAAGATCTAGTCCATGGTAAGTCACACTAAGCTTACGCCTTGTAATTAGTCTTACCCAAATGCAACACAATCCACATACGCCATCATTAAAGTGAATGACGTCTATACCGGGATGTTTAATTAACATATAGGGAATCCTAAAGAAGAGACTCAGAAAGAACAATAACACATATCCTTGATAGTTATGTACTAATTTATGCATCCCTCCTTGTGCTTCAAAACCACTAATTAGTTCGTAACTTTGCTTCTGCATACCACCGATAGAAGGTGGATATTTGTAGCTTACAAATAACACTTCCATATTAAATCAAATTTGGTTTTGTTTGAGAAATAGTTGATTTCTGGAAATAAATCACATAGACAATTATTGAAAACAGAATCCAAAATATTTGTCGCATTCTTCGGATAAGACTTACCGTCACCCAAGTGGATTCGCCTTTTACACCGGCCAGTTCTAAGAAATACTTGTTACTATATTCTTCTACTCCTACTTGACCAGGAATAAATATCATTATGCTTCGGATGAGTGAGGTCCCTATCTCTCCTAGTATAGCTGCTGTAAGCGTTATAGGCTCCCCAAGCACATATAAAATATAGTAGAATTCTAGGGCGCCAAAAAAGTAATGAATCACAAAAAATAATAAGGCTAGATAGATATAGTTTTTTCCCTTTGTAGTAACTAAATGAAGATGTCTCTTTGTACTCAGTATCCGTAATTGGCATAACTTCAGATATTTACTTTTATATCTTCTGGAGAATAAGCCAACGATGTTTTGCAGCCATGATAGATTATAGATTGATCTCACTAGTAGTAAACACAACCCACCTAATAAGCCAATTACACCTATCCAAGTCAGCAAATTAGAGGAGTGCTTAGAGGAGATAAAGAGAAAAGAAATTATGCCACCAATAAGCAATAGGAAATAAGCCACCCACATGACTACGCGAGAACAGATGACCGATGCTAATACCTCATCAGGCTTACGGTCGATTTCTTTAGTCAAGGTCACTTTTAGGGCATCACCCCCAACAGCACCAAACGGGTTCAATAAACTAAAGCTCTCCCCTATCTGTCTGGCATGAAAATAAGATACCAGCTTATCAGCCCGACACCAGTTTCCAAAGCATAATATCCACCCCATCGTAGCAAACAGATAGGCCATTCCTGACAATAGACACACGACCGAGATACGCCACCCAAAAGTCTCCATTTGTGCCTTCAGCATAGTTATATCTATCTGTAGAATAAATAACACTACAAAGACTGAGGTAATAATTAGAATGAGAAACTTGGATTTCGCCATGTTGTGCTTTTGCTTCCAAACCTAGGCAGGATAAGCGCTGACAGCGTACCAATAGCAATGGACTGAGACCTAATTAGGGCAAATGAGACGGTATTGGCCTCAGTGAGACGTTCTGAGAAATGTACTATACTAAGATAGTCGAGGTTGTAAGTTTGCAACCTCTATTCTATATGCTTCTAATGCATAGGGATACTTAGTGGATCTTGAACTGCTATACAATTGCCATTGCCACTAAAAATCAAGATGATTTAAACTCTATTCTATATGTGATATAGCTAATCCAAAGTGCGAATGGCCCTGAGCTCTACTCCCCACCTCCCATGACTTGTACATTAAGGATGTCTCTATCAAATAGATACAGACCGCCTTTGTCATCGCCAATCATCTCTAGCTTATCATTAAGCGTTCTAGCAAGGGCTTCCTCCTCTATTTGCTCAGCCACATACCACTGTAAGAAGTTGTGGGTAGCATAATCTTTCTCTTGTAAGGATATATCTACTAGCTTATTGATGCTTTCTGATACATAGATTTCATGCTTTAGTAGCTCTTTGAAGGCATGATGGATAGAAGGATAGGTCTTATTTGGCTGTTCTAAGGCAGGAATAACTGCAAATCCACCCCTTTCATTGACAAAATGGATGAGTTTTAGCATATGCATACGTTCTTCATCGCTGTGCTTATAGAAAAAGGAAGTTATATTATTTATTCCTGGCTGAATTTCCGCCCAGCTAGCCATAGCCAAATAAATTTGAGAACTTTGTGCCTCTATCTTAACTTGCTGATTTAGAGCCTCTTGTATAGTTTTTGAAAGCATTATATGTCTTGTTTATGGTTATAAATATTCAATCTGACAAGATAGCTAATTACTCTAAGACGTTATTAGAGTGCAGATCCCTATTTATAACCCTAAATTTGCAATATGGTTATATCCCGCCAACCTGTAAATTAAGCGATGAGGCAATTCTGAATTGAAGCAACCTAATTCCGTGGTATAATGCTGATTCTGAGCTAAAACTGTCCTAAGTGTGACATAGGTTCTCATTAGCACTTACTACCGAACAACCATTACTTAATTCAAGCGTACTCATCATTGTTAAGAATTACAAATTTTATTGATTTATGAGATTTATATACATCGTATTTTCATTTATTTTCCTGCTACAGACAAGCTCGCAAGCACAAGTAGTAGTTTATAGGATATCGGACCTTATGCCTGAACTCTATTCCATTACAGGAGACGCATTCCTTGAGGAATTTGCAAATGGAGATTTGCAGCTAAGGTTATCACCAGATTTTGACACACCTGCCGGTCCGGATGTAAGGATTTTATTAGGTAATTCACTGTCACTTAATGGTACTGTAGAATTAGTCAACCTTTCAGATATAGGCCATTTTAATGGTGAACTTATTGTGGATGTCCCATCCAGTGTAGCCATAGATGATTTTGACTTTATCTTATTTTTCTGCGTAGCCTTCAATCAATTTTGGGCCTCAGGTGAATTTGGACCAGAAATGACCGCAGGTCCAGTATGTGAAGAAAGTAGTGTGGAGAATGCAAGTGGTCCTAACGATATAGATATCTGCCCTTCTGATAATACCGATGATATTATAGAATTTGAAAATTCATTAGGCATAGATGCTGGCGATACTTACGTGTATCTTATCACAGATAACAATCAGACCCTACAGGAAGTAGTGGAGGCTGATGAGTACAATTTTGAAGGAAGCTCATCACAGACTCAGCGGGTCTATGGTTTGCACTATGACGGAGATTTAGACATAAGAATAGGGGGTAATCGTACAGAGACTACCGCATCTGGGTGTTTTGAGCACTCTGACAATAATGACTTTATTAGAGTTACTAAGAATGCTTGTTTCGAGTGTGAACTCAGTTTTGTAGATAATGCCAATGGAATGAATGCCGTAAACATCTGCCCTTCAGATAACGAACAGGATGTGGTCTTCTTTGAAAACAGTCTGGATGTAGATCCTGGTGATGAATATGCTTATCTTATTACAAATGAGGACGAAGAACTAGTGGAATTAATCTTTGAAGATTCTTTCGACTTTGAAGGAACTGGGGATGAAGAATACCGGGTATATGGGATGCATTATAATGGAGACATTATCCCTCAATTTGGAGAACCTAGAACTGAAACAGAAGCCACCGATTGCTTTGAACATTCAAGCAGCAATAGATTCATCAGGGTTATAAAGGATGCTTGTTTTCAATGCTTGGAGAGTACGACATTTATAGAGGACTCTACTCAGGTAGTAAATATTTGTCCTACAGATGGATTATCAGATAGCATAAGAATACGTAATAGTCTGGATACCAATCTGGTTACCATGAACTATGCCTATATCGTCACAGATACCTTTCAGATAGCACAGCAGATAGTCATAGATACTATTGTTAATTTCGAAGGGACTACTTTAGATGACCAGAGAGTTTATGGAATACATTATTCAGGTACACTAATACCCCAGATTGGCTTACACAGACTGGAGACCTCAGCTACGCAATGTTTTGAGCATTCTGATAGTCTTACCTTTTTGTCAGTAATCAAAGATCAGTGTGCCCCGCCTTTTATGTGTGAAAATAGTGCCGTCTCTTCTGGAGGGAATACTCAGATAAACATCTGTCCTTCTGATGGCATTCCAGACAATATTACTTTGAATAATTCTTTGAATGCAACAGTTGGCACCGACTACGTATACCTGATTACAGATTCCAATGAAATCTTACAGGATATATCTATAAACCCAAGTTATAACTTTGAAGGCTCTAGTGCTCAGACCCAAAGAGTATATGGTATGCATTTCGAAGGTGATATCAATCCTGCCTTTGGACAATCAAGATTTGCTACTACGGCTACTGGTTGTTTTACACATAGTACAGGCACTTTTCTAAGTGTTATTAAAGATGCTTGTGCACCTGTATTTGAATGTCTGAATAATTCAGTAACTGACATAAGTGGTAATACAACTTTATCCATATGTCCTAGTGATGGTACTTCTGATATCATAAGCTTCAGTAATACTCTGAATGAGCCAGCAGGTGCTAATTATGTATACTTGCTAACTAACACTAATGATATACTCCAAGAAGTAATTTTTACTAATTCTTTCCAATTTGAAGGTACTTCAGATAATACGCAGAGAGTATATGGCATGCATTACGATGGGGTCCTAATCCCAGCAGTCGGACAAAACAGAATGGCCACAACTGCTACAGTATGCTTTTCGCATTCAACTGGAAACTTTTTGACCATTCAAAAAGATGGTTGTATACCTGTCTTCCAATGTCTAAACAGTACGGTCTCATCTAGCAGAGGAAACAACATTTCTATTTGCCCTAGCGATGGCCAAGCAGACAATGTGACGCTTTCTAATAATTTAAATGCACCGTTAGGTATAAATTATGTTTATCTATTGACTGACCAAAATGAAATTCTACAACAAGTAATTTCATCCACCTCTTTCAATTTCGAAGGTAGCTCAGATGCGACACAAAGAATATATGGTTTGCACTTTGACGGTACACTTATACCTGCCATAGGACAGCCAAGAACAGCAACGACTGCTTCAGAATGTTTTCAGCACTCTAATTCAAGTAGTTTCGTCACGATAACAAAAGATGCATGTCCTCCGCCGTTTGAATGTTTGGCTAGTTCAATATCATCCAACGGAAATACCACGCTAAGTATATGCCCTGAAGATGGCAGCAATGACGTCATTTCATTTACAAATACTATCAATGTACAGCCAGGTACTAATTATGTGTACCTTCTGACAGACGCTAACGATATTCTCCAAAGAGTTATCACATCTAATAACTTCAATTTCGAAGGTTCAGGGTTAATAACGCAGAGAATTCACGGCCTGCACTTTGACGGAAGTTTATCTCCTGTCATTGGCGCTAATAGATTGCAGACATCAGCGACTGGGTGCTTCACTCATTCTGGCGGATTCCTTACGATTACTAAAGACGCTTGTATACCTCCATTTGATTGCATGGCGAGTGACGTAAGGACTGGAACAAATCAGACATCTCTGAACATCTGTCCTACTGATGGAAATAGAGATGAAATAATATTCACCAATTCACTTAATGAATTTGCAGGCGCTAATTATGCGTACATCATAACAGATGTCAATGAAATAGTACAGCAAGTAATCTTTTCTGATAGATTTAATTTTGAAGGATCTACGCTTGATGAACAAAGAGTTTTCGGTGTACATTTTTCAGGCACACTTACGCCTCAGATAGGTCAGTCTAGATTCAATACTAGAGCATCAGAATGCGAGAGACATTCTACCGGATTTATTTCTGTAGCAAAGACTGCGTGCACAGTGCCTTTTGATTGCTTAGAAAATATTACTGCCACAACAAACTGGGCAACGGTTGTGGATGTCTGTCCTAATGACGACACTGCAGATATAGTAGAACTAAGAAATAATCTATTCGTAGAACCTGGAGAAAATTATGCTTACCTAATCACAGACACAAATGAGAATTTGATGGAGGTGGTATTTACAGGTACGTATGATTTCGAAGGATCAGGCTCAAACGAGCTAAGAGTTTATGGTATTCATTTTGATGGTGACTTATTACCAGCTATCGGTCAGAATAGATTAAACACTATGGCAAGTAGATGCTTCGCACATTCTGGTGGAGATACTTTCTTGACAATTACAAAGAATGCATGTGCACCTCCTCCGCCACCATTCGATTGTGAGGAGAGTCTGACGGCAACAACTGACTGGGAGACCTTAAGAGAAATTTGTCCTACAGATGGTGAGGCTGATGTTATAGAATTGAGAAACAATCTATTCATAGAACCAGGAGATAATTATGCTTATCTAATTACAGATGCTAATGAAGTTGTCCAAGAAGTATCATTCGAAGCTTTCATGGATTTCGAAGGGTCTGGATTAGAAGAGCAAAGAGTATATGGTATCCATTATGACGGCGTATTAAATGCTGTGATTGGCGCAAATAGATTGCAGACAACTGCATCGGGATGTTTTACTCACTCGGGTGAAAATCTATTCTTGACAATCTTAAAAACTTCTTGTACTTCTAATTTTGTATGCGAAGAAAGTTTGACTGCAACCACTAATTGGGTGACAAGCACAGCTATATGTGCATCAGATGATATAGAGGATTTAGTGGAATTAAGGAATAACTTATTCATAGATCCAGGGGTAAATTATGCTTATCTAATTACTGATGAGGATGAAGTAGTGATTGATGTTTCCTTTGAAGGTTTCTATGATTTTGAAGGCACTGGTCCAAATAATTTAAGAGTCTATGGGGTTCACTTTGACGGCACGTTGAGTCCAGTGATTGGGGGTGACAGAAGAGAGACTACCGCATCGGGATGTTTCACTCACTCAGGCGATAATTTATTCTTGACTATCGAGAAGATGGACTGTGAAGAAATTCCTTTCGAATGTAAAGAGAGTCTTACCGCAACTGTTGCATGGGTAACCAATGTAGATGTTTGTTCTGGAGATGGCGCTTCAGATGTAGTCCTACTCCAAAATAATATCATGGAACCTGTAGGTGAAAATTATGCCTTCTTGCTTACCGATGAATTTGAGAATTTACAAGAAGTTATTCGTGATACAATTTATGATTTTGAAAATACAGGTACTGATCAAGCTAGGATATATGGTATTAGCTTTGACGGGGAATTAAATGCACAGATTGGTGAGAATAGAAAAAACACGACTGCATCAGAGTGCTTTATTCACTCAGGAGATAATCTGTTCATCACTATAAATAAAACAGCAGCTTGCGAAACTTCAACAGAAGATAGCGAGGAGGATAGAATAAGTCAGATTAGACTTTACCCTAATCCATCTGCAGGTGAGGTGAACATCTCTTACCCGATAGGATTAGAACAAGAAATAGAATCTGTAACAGTATTAGATAGTAAAGGAAGTTTAATAAGAACTTTACAGCCAAGTGCATCGAAATTTATTATGAATGATACTGGTTTGTATTTCATTCAGTTCTCTACTGCAGACGCTGTCATTACTAAAAAACTGTTTATTAACTAACTATAATTAGGTAATCTTAACATATAAAGTGCTTAGCTAATCATTTAGTTAAGCACTTTTTTTATTGGCATACTCTTCGATTTAATCTAGGCTATTCATTAGCTTGATTTCTCTATAGTCATATCAAGACAATTACTTAACTTGTAACAAAACATTAACCATAGAGAGTAGTACAAAAAATAAACTAGACTTATAAATATGGGTTATATATTCACCAGTTATTTATAAAGACTGGCTTTAAAAATACATTGAAATAATCTTTAAGACCTAAAGCTATGTTCAAGTCAATTGCAATTCCAGCTCTGGTAACTTTACTGACACTTTCATGTCAGGCCAATACCAACATTCAAAATACAGCAACGTCTGCCGATGAACTCAGTGACAAAGAAGTATTGGATTTACTCTTTGTCCTAGTCTACAATAATGACAACGATGATGAAGTGGATGCGCTATCCTTGCTAGACAGAAACTGGGAGGAGGGCATGATCGCACCATTAGTAGAAATAATGAGATTTAGTCAGGATAGAACCCAACTTAACAACATCAATAATCTACTAAATAGGAAGACAGAAAAATCACACGCCTCATTCTTTGAGTGGACGCAGTGGATGTGGGAAATTAAGCCAGAAATAGAACCTTACTACTTTGATTTCAAAGCCGAAGTATATAAAAACATTGACCCGAAATTCTATAACTACTTTGAAGGTAGAGTAGACCAAGCTAACATCAGGTTAGAAGAAGTTGTTTGGGGAGGTGTATTACAAGATGGTATTCCACCATTACGACATCCAGATTTAATTACACCTGAGCAAGCTGATTATCTAGCAGATTCTGATGTAGTGTTCGGTGCCTATATTAATGGTGTAGCAAAAGCTTATCCTAAGCGAATACTTGCATGGCACGAAATGTTTATCGATGACTTCGGAGATGAGGTTATCTGCGGTGTCTATTGCACACTTTGTGGAACCGTGATTGCCTACAACACGGAGCATGATGGGGTGAAGCATGATTTAGGAACGAGTGGATTTCTTTATAAATCTAATAAACTAATGTATGACCAAGCCACTCAAAGTCTATGGAATACTATCGAAGGCCAGCCCGTATTAGGCCCCTTGTATGATAGTGGTATAGAACTGGAAGTAAGGCCAATAGTTACTACTACATGGGGAGAATGGAAGAAGATACATCCACAAACAAAAGTGCTGTCTTTGGAGACGGGTCATAGCAGAGATTATGGTGAAGGTGTAGCTTACCAGAATTATTTTGCTACAGATGAACTTATGTTTCCAGTCCCTATTACTAGTGATAAATTAAAAAATAAAGATGAGGTACTGATAATACGTACTGAAGGACATAGAGAAGACCCGCAAGCCATTTCTATCAGATATCTTAAAAAGAAAAAATGGCACCAAGGTCAAGTAAATAAAGTTCCATATTTAGTTCTAGCGGACATTTCAGGCGCTGCTAGAGTATTCGAAAGAAACAATATAGAATTTAAATCCTTTAAGAAAAATAAGCTGACTGATGTAGATGGAAACGTATGGCAAATAGCTCATGATAAACTAGTAGGACCAGGAAATAAGACCCTCTATCGTCTTCCATCCCATAACACATTTTGGTTTGCTTGGTTCAATACTTATCCTGAAACAAGGTTAATAAAATAAAGACCACATCAATGTAGTTTTAGTTTATTATTTACAATTTTTGACAAAGGCATCAGAACTATTTCTGATGCTTTTGCTTTTTTAGTATATACTTATACGTGCATATAAGCATTTCAAAAAACCTACTACCTTCTTAGTGCTGCGTTTAACCCGTAAGGGTATCTACGTAGTGTAAAAAATAAGCAACAAGTCGAATTTTATAATACAAGCAAAGACAAAATTTGTTCATTACTAATTGTATTTAAAAAGACAATTTCAATCAATATTTAAATTGTAAATAATTATTCATTCCACAGGCAACCAATGAGACATTCATGTCATAAGTGTAATTGTGTTTTCGAATGATTTGGTGATAACGTTCTAGTCATAATTAATAATCCAACCGATTAAAAATTGACTGTTCTCCCACCTCTTCGATTTTTTCTAATTATCTAATTGAACGTAATGAAACAAAATTTACTCTTTTCGTTTTTCCTAATTTTGACAAGTCTCACACTTGGAATGGCCCAAACACCAGTAGGTGCAGTATATGCCATGAGCAATGGAGAAGGTCAAATTGATGGCGTTGTACAAGGGCCAAATGCTATAGTAGCATATGCCCAAGCAGACAATGGCACACTCTCGCTTATCGGCACATACCCTACAGGCGGTAATGGTGGTGATTTTGATGGAGGTGAGGGCTTAGACCCACTCATCTCTGCTTATGCAATTACTAAGACAGTCGACAACAGATTTGTGCTTGCCGTAAATGCAGGAAGTAATACAATCACTTCTATGTCTGTCAATGGAGACTATTCATTGGATGTGGTTGATACACAATCCACAATAGATGTTGGACCTAACAGTATCGCTCATATACCAGTTAGAAGACCTGGTATTAATGGTATCGTATATGTATCTAACATTACAAGACAAGAATTCCTTACTCAAGGTGAACCTGCACAGCAAGGTAGTATTACAGGATTTTGGTTGCTAGAGGATGGCTCATTACAACCTATAGCAAACTCTACAAGACAGTTAGCTAACAGACCATCTGCGATTCAAATATCTCCAGATGGCAACTTTGTTGTTGTCGCTTCTATCAATTCAGGCTCTTCTGCGCTTGCTAGCAATAGTCAGGATGAAATAGTTGTTTTTAGATTAGATCAAGAAAATGGTACAGTAAGTGACAGATTAGCTGGTGCTACTTCTACTTTGAGAGGAAATACACAAGGAAGAAACTTACCTTCTGCAATAGGATTCCAGATTGTAGGTGATAACTATGTTGTTGTTACTGAGGCAAGAGAATTCAGACCAGATGGCACACCGCCAGTATTCCCAGGACTACAAGATGGATCAGTATCTACATGGCAAATAATGGATAATGGTGGTCTAAGACCAATTAATATGGA
>CAZIMH010000084.1:0-10603 GCA_964540155.1 uncultured Saprospiraceae bacterium | reverse complement strand
GACTTAATCCATCAGTACTTATCTCTACTTCAAGATTAGTATTAGGAATTACCTCTACGACTGTTCTTTCTTTATTGTTGTTTTCTGTTTCTGGCTGATCGATATGTGCTGCGTAACCATAAGAGATAGACGAAAGCACAAGGCATAGCATGATATGGGTTAGTAGTCTCATAATAGTTGTTTTTTGTGTGAAAAATTGTTCTGAGCTTATCGTATATGTTTATACGTTAATTGTGTATTTAGAATTAAACTTGATTTATTTATAAAACAAGCTCACTTACTTAAGCATCCAATTAATAGCTTGTGACTCATTCAAAGTGACATTAAGCAACTTTTAAAACTAGGCACGCCTTGATTGGATTCTGGTTGGTTTTAATTAACTAGGAATCGCGGTGCAAAGAAAAGGTCTATTAATCATATTTTCTTAAAACAGAATATTATAGAGTCTTATTGACTTATATGGCAATGATATTGTGTCAAAATTGCCCAAATAAGGCTATTATAGTATGCTTAAAAGAAATATTTCTTTTGAAATGGCTCACATAGTTGTCAGTTTATCACTAGGAGGCATTCATGATTAAAGGGACCTTGAATGGGGAGCGCCAACTTGCAGCGTATATGGACGTGAAATTGTAGGTAAAGTAAACTAACAACTGCTTAATTAAAACCGCCGAGCTATACCCGCCTGCCAGCTTGGTCCATCTTGAGTAAGATAGACATCATGATGAAAAAGGTAATCAAGGATGAGCCCCCTTTGCTCATTAGAGGTAACGGTATACCGATAACCGGCATTAGCCCCATGGTCATTCCAATATTTATAAAATAATGAAAGAACAGGATGCCTGCCAAAGAGTAGGCGTAATAGCGTACGAATGGCAAGGTGGCTCTCTCTCCGATCATAGTCAATCTAATAATCAAAACGAGCATGAGTAGTATGAGACTTGCAGCCCCAATAAATCCCTGTTCTTCTCCCAGCACACTAAAGATAAAATCAGTGGACTGTTCAGGCACGAAGTTCAACTTGGTCATGGTCCCATCTAAAAACCCCTTCCCAGCGAATCCACCTGACCCAATGGCCGTTTTGGACTGAATGATATTGTACAAGGCGCCCCTAGGGTCACTTAGGTCTGGCTTAAGCCACACATTAAGTCTTGCTTGCTGGTGAGGCTTGAGGACATTATTGAAAGTCCATTGCGTACCGAAAGAAAGAGATATAAATAATAGACTCGTAACCAAACTAATGAGAATCTGACGATATTTTGCTTCTCTAAAAGTCAGGTATACAAAATAGATACTAGAGGTAATTACCGTGAGAAATAAAATTCTATAGTCTAGATAGTTATAACTAGCCAGCGTAAACAAGGACAATAGCAACCATAGGCTTAGTGGTAATTTGTTCTCTTTGCTTGAATAAGCCAATACCAGATACAAGACGAGTAAGATAATGAGCATGATGAGATAAGGCGTAGACATCAGCGAGCCAATAAATACGAATGCCAGAGATAACACAAGGATATAAAGCATAGGATTGAGTCCGGCTCTAAATAACGGAACCATAAATGCCATAAAGATGATGGCAGTTCCAGCGTCTGGTTGCAAGAATATAAGAAAGGCCGGTGCCAGTAGGAGGAGTAGTGCAATAGAGACCTTGCCTAGATTATTGATATTTAAATTGGGTTGTCCAAGGAATGCAGCCATCCCTAAGGTGGTCCCGAGTTTAGCAAATTCTGAGGGCTGGAATGAATAGCCCATAATGACGAACCATGAAGTGGCCCCTTTAACCTCCTTTCCAAAAAAAAGGACAGCAACTAATGACAATAGGGTCAATCCATAAATAGGGTAGGCGAGACTATTCCATATCCTCCAGTCTAAGGATATGCCTATAGAAAAAAGAAGCAGTCCGACGCCTATCCATATGGTTTGTCTACCCACAATGGAATCAAAGTCAAACCAAAAGGAGCCGTCACCTTGATAGCTAATGGTATATAACATCAACCACCCTACAAATACAATAGCGAAAAATATACTTAGAGAAGCCCAATCAAATCCTACTTTGGTTTTACTGTATGTGGACATCTTAGAGAGGATTATCTAGGAATCTCAATAAGATTCTTCTTCTTCATTTCAGACTGTACAGGTAGTGCAGCAGGGAAGTCTTGCTTAAGCTGGAGTAACATCGGCTCCAAATCTTGTCTTAATTCATAAGCACCTATGCGGACTTGGTAGTAGGGCGGGTTATGTTCCCAGGTGTAAGGAATATCTGGATAAAGCACCTCAAATTCTGCAATTCCCTTTTCCATTTCTCTTCTATCATTGGTCGTGAGGATTTGGATTTTCCAGGCACGGACAACCTGATCCAATTGATTTTGGTGTTTGAATTGTGCCATGAGATTAGAAATTTCAGGCTCTTCAGATATAGTCACCTGCGCTTGTCCGTGATAATAGCCAAACACTAGAATCAATAGTGTGATACTGATTCTCATTCCTGCCTTCTTATACGAAAGATTATTTTCCATGACACTGTTTATATTTTTTGCCACTACCACAAGGGCAAGGATCATTACGTTTTACTTTCTTTTCTTCTCTTCTAAATGTCTCAGGCTTTTGTACCTCTGCTCTTCCTGCTCTAGCTGCTGCTCGTTTGACTGCTTCATGATCTTTATTAGTTCTGACTCTCTTGAAGTCTGTTTTTTTCTGTCTTGCCTCTCTTACTTGCTCAGGATCCTGCACGTTCAGCTTACCACCCATAAGATAGGACATTACGTCATAATTAATTTTATAGATGAGTTCTTCGAAGGAATTGTAGGCTTCCATCTTATAGACAACCAATGGGTCCTTCTGCTCGAAAGAAGCTGCCTGAGAAGAGTCCTTCAGTTCGTCCATATTCCTGAGGTGCTCTTTCCAGTTCTCGTCTATGAGGGCCAACGTTATGGCCTTCTCTATATCAGTCATAATGGATTCACCTTCAGATTGTACTGCAGGTTCTAAGTCGGCAGCTATCTGCAACTGCTGGTCCCGTGAAGTAGTTTCATAAGGTACTCTAATACGTTTGTATTGGTGTCCTTGGTTTTCATAGACATTGCGGATGATAGGTAAGAGCAATTCTCTTATTCTATCAGATTTTTTCTCATAGCCCTCTTGTACATTTTGTTGGTACATTTTCACCAGTTCTCCTACCCTGCCTTCCGTAAAAGTTGCTTCGTCTATCCCTGGTTCCATGGAAAGTATTCTCAGACTATCATTTCTGAAAGTGGTATAATTTCCTCCTGATTTGTGGTCTTCCACAAGACTCTCTGTCAGAGACATAATCATGTTATAGAGATCCACAGATAATCGTTCTCCAGAGAGCGCATTGTTTCTTTTATTATAGACGGCTTCTCTTTGGATATTCATCACATCGTCATACTCCAATAATCGCTTTCTGATACCGAAGTTGTTTTCTTCTACTTTTTTCTGAGCCCGCTCTATTGATTTGGTAATCATAGAATGCTGAATCACCTCTCCTTCTTGATGACCCAATTTATCCATGACCTTGGATATCTTATCAGAATTAAATAATCTCATTAATTTATCCTCTAATGAGACGTAGAACTGAGAGCTACCTGGATCCCCTTGTCTACCAGCACGACCTCTCAGCTGCCTGTCTACACGTCTAGAATCATGTCTTTCTGTGGCTATAATAGCGAGTCCCCCTGCGGCCTTTACCTGATCGGTTAATTTAATGTCTGTTCCCCTACCCGCCATGTTGGTGGCGATGGTGACAGCACCGGGTTGTCCAGCAGCAGCTACAATTTCTGCTTCTCTTTGGTGTTGCTTGGCATTAAGGACATTGTGTTTGATGCCTCTTAGATTGAGCATACGGCTCAGCTTCTCAGAAACATCTACCGTCGTCGTACCCACTAGGACCGGCCGCCCTTGACCAGTCAGGTTGCCTATCTCATCTATGACGGCATTGAATTTTTCTCTTGCAGTCTTATAAACTAAATCTTCTTTGTCATCTCTCACTATCGGTCTATTGGTAGGGATGACGACGACATCTAATTTATATATTTCCCATAGCTCACCTGCTTCTGTTTCTGCTGTTCCTGTCATACCAGCCAGCTTGTGATACATACGGAAATAATTCTGAAGGGTGATTGTCGCATAAGTCTGTGTGATGTCTCCAACTTTCACATTTTCCTTTGCCTCTAGGGCTTGGTGAAGACCATCCGAGTATCGTCTACCTTCCATCATACGACCAGTCTGTTCGTCTACTATCTTGACCTGACCATCTATGACGACGTACTCTTCTTCTTTTTCAAATAAGGTGTAGGCTTTTAGTAACTGATTAACGGCATGTAGTCGACGTGACTTCAAAGAATAGTCCTGCATCAGACTTGCTTTATTATCTGACAGGTCTTCTCCAGAATCCGCCTCTGCTTCCGCTATCGCTTGCATTTCGCTAGCAATATCTGGTAAGACATAGAAGTTAGAATCATTCTCTCCTCTAGACATGAATTCCACACCATGGTCGGTGAGCTCCACGCTTCTGTTTTTTTCATCTATGACAAAGAGCAGTTCTACATCGACTAAATGCATATTCTTATTCTGCTCTGCCATATAGAAGTTCTCCGATTTCTGAAGTAGCGCTTTTACGCCTTCTTCACTCAAGAACTTAATAAGTGGTCTATATTTAGGAAGGGAGCGATAAGCTCTTAGAAGTGCCATACCCGCATCTCCTTCTTCATGCCCTGTATTACCTGCAGCATAGAGACTTTTAGCCACTGAGAGATATTCAGTCGCATTCTTTCTCTGGGCATTTATAAGTCGCTCTACTTTGGGCTTAAGTGTAATGTATTCCTGTTCTTCAGTTCCTGCAGGAACAGGCCCTGAGATAATGAGTGGTGTCCTGGCATCATCTATTAGCACTGAATCAACCTCATCTATCATGGAATAGTGATGCTTCGCTTGCACTTTCTCTTCCAGTGATCGCACCATGTTATCTCTTAGATAATCAAAACCAAATTCATTGTTGGTCCCATAGGTAATATCACATCGATAGGCTGCGACTCTTTCTGGTGAATGTGGTTTATACTTATCTATACAGTCAACGGTCAGATGGAGAAACTGAAATATTGGTCCTACCCATTCGCAATCTCTTTTTGCTAAGTAATCATTTACTGTGATAACATGTACGCCAAGTGCAGACAAACCATTGAGGTAAGCAGGAAGCGTGGCTACCAAGGTCTTACCTTCACCAGTCTGCATCTCAGCAACCTTGCCAGAGTGAAGCACATAACCACCGATGAGCTGTACATCGTAGTGGACCATATTCCAAACAATCTTACCACCTGCGGCCAACCAGGTATTCTTATAAATAGCGGTATCTCCTTGGATTTCAAGGAAGTCCTTGCCTGCGGCTGCAAGGTCTCTATCTTGCTGAGTTGCGGTCACTTTGATTTCAGGATTTTCACTAAATCTTCTAGCGGTCTCTTTGACCACCGCAAAGGCTTCTGGTAGAATTTCTAGTAGGATTTCCTCTAAGTACTTATCTCTATCCTTAGTTAGTTGATCTATCTCTCGGTAGAGATCTTCTTTTAGAGACAAATCACTTTCAGATGCCACCCCGTCCTTGGCATTTTGTATTTCCTGGTCTATTCCTTCTAGGTATTCAGCTATCCTAGATCTGAAGTAAAGCGTTTTGTCCCTGAGCTCATCATGAGAAAGACTGCCATATTGTCCAAAAAATTCGTTTGTTTTTGTAACATAAGGTTGGATTGCTTTCACATCCTTATCGTACTTAGTACCAAAAACTTTCTTTATAAAACCTAACATATTTACCTAGAATATCTCTAAAAATTGAGGAATCAGTGAATCTGACTTTGAAGAATAGCAAGATACGTTTTAACTGTGGTTCTTGCCATGTTATCACTATGAGAACATATATTATACCAAGGGGAAAGCTATGACATAATGGCGTAAACATTAGATTCTATCGTCTAGTTACAGCAATTATTAGACTTATTTGCTTAAAAGCCTCATTCGTAGAGCAATTATCCCACTTCGGCCAAAACACGTTCCAATCCCAAAGGAATGGAGATAGATTTATACTGTCAAAAAACAACAAGATGAAAATTCTACTAAATCTGCTAGGTATACTCTTACTCTTACCATCTTTATATTCCCAAAACAGTGTTTCAGGTCGCATTACTGATGACGCAGGTAAAGGTATATTCTTTGCTACTGTGGCGCTGTATTCTGCTAGCGACAGTACCATTGTACTGGCAGAGTCTTCAGATAATGATGGCTATTACGTTCTAAAAGACCTCAAAGACGGTGAGTATTATATGGTAGCATCTATGCTGGGCTATGCTGATAATACGATTAATACAATCTCGTTACCCGGCAGTAACGCCACTATAGATATCACCTTGTCTTCAGATGCCGCACTCCTCAGCACTATAGAAATCGTCGATAAAGTGCCTTTAATGGAGCAAAAGGCAGACAAATTAGTCGTCAATGTAGATGGGAACATCACCAATACAGGGGGTAGTCTGCTGGATGTAATGAAGAAGGTCCCAGGAATGATAGTCATCAGAGATAGACTCAATTTAGCTGGATCTGGTTCGCCAACAATCTTACTTAATGGTAAGAGTACACAGTATATGGATATCCAATCCCTCTTAAGAGATATGCCTGGGGATAATATAAAGAAAGTCGAAATTATACATCAGCCAGGTGCGGAATATGAAGCCTCAGGTAAGGGCCCAATTATCAATATCATCTTGAAAAAGAATAGTCTGTTTGGGACGAATGGTTCCGTGAGTGTAGGCGTAGGAAAAGGCAACCGATTGTGGGATTATAATACGGGTTTGCAACTAAGCCACTACGCTGGGAAGCTCAATATTTCAGGTGGGATAGGATACGCCAGAAATGCCTGGGCGGAAGAATTACAAATCACCAGAAATCTTACGAACATTACGGAAGAGGTCAATGGCAATTACTCTCAGAAAAATCTGGAGTTAGCCACGCCTGACACCTATAGAGCCAACATTAGATTGGATTATGATATCACTGACAGACATCGTATCGGATGGTCTTCTAAGGTCTATGTCAACAATAACCAATATGAGGCGAACAATAATACTGAGGTAGATCTATTCCAATCCTCTGCTCAGGATTATAGATTGAATTCTATCAATGATATCGATCGGTCATGGCAATACTATTCTCTGAACCCTTATTACATATTTGAAATAGATACTTCTGGCCAAAAGCTAGAACTGGATTTTAGCAATGCCAGATATCAAACACAGAGTTATAATACGCTGACAACAAGAAATAATTTGGACTCTCTTTCTTTCGGACAGCGATATGACCAACCAGGAGATACAAGAATTACGGCCATCACATTAGATTATAGCAAACCACTTAGTAAAGTCTTTGATCTGAAAACAGGATTGAAATATAGTGAGGCGAATTTGGACAATAACTTACAGGCAGAAGAACGCAGTAGTTCTATTTGGTTTTCTAATCCACAGCAAAGTAATCACTACCTCTTTGACGAACGCATCTTGGCTGCTTATGGTAAGCTCTCATGGCTCAGCGGCAAGTGGTCAGGGACAGCCGGTCTGCGATATGAGGACAGTCATTCTGTAGGTAATTCTTTGACACTGGATTCCATACAAGTCAGAGATATAAAAAAGTTGTTTCCTAGTTTTTCTGTATCGAGAGAATTAGTAGGTCCGCTAAAGTCTACTCTTTCTTACAGTCGCCGTATAGATAGACCACGATATTCCTCACTTAACCCCTTTGTGTACTATATCGATCCATTTACCTCAGAAAGAGGCAATCCTAACTTAAGACCTCAACTGACTCATAGTGCTAAGTTCACGCTGACCTATGAGGGCCAACCCTTCTTCAATGTAGAATACAAACATTCTACTGATGCCATCGTAGAAGTGACAGAGCAGGAAAGTAATAACGAAGAAGCCTTTAAAACGAATGTCAACTTTGAACTTCAAAAACAATTCAGTACCAGTCTGTTTTTTCCACTCGATTTTATTCCGGGCATAACAGGCTACTCAGGTGTTATTATGAGCAGAAATAGTTTTGATGCTAATTATATAGGGGATCAGTTTCTTGAGTCTAGATGGAATACGACGGCATTCCTACAAGCACAATTTGAATTGCCCGGTGATATTCAAGGTGAATTGGGCGGATGGTATACAAGTGGGTCACAAGAAGGCATTTTCCAATCGGAGTATCTGTATGGTAGTAGTTTTGGATTATCTAGAAAGTTCTTGGATAGAAAACTAAAAGCAAGCATAGGGGTAGAGGACTTTCTTTATCGATTCTGGCATGCAAGTGTGGACTACCAGCAAGACTTAGAACTGGTATTTGGATGGCAGGTACCGACTATCAGCGCAAAGGTGTCATACAAGTTTGGCAATCAGCATCTCAAGTCTAAAAAGAAAACCCAAGGCAGTGCTTCAGAAGAGTTGCGTCGGGCACAACAATAAGATAAAAATAAAAGAGGCTGCCATGTTAAATTATGGCAGCCTTTGATATTAATTACCTTTTTTCATCATTTTCTCTTTCTTCATGCCGTGGCCTTTATCCATCATCTTACCTGATACAGTGAGGTTATACTCAGCAGTAGGATTAAGTGGACAGAAGTACACATATTCACCAGGTTCAAGGGATACGACCTGAGACATAGAAGTAGACCCAGTTTTTACAGGGCTAGTGACATAAGCTTCTTTGATATGATTAGCAGGATCTGTTTTGCCTTTTGGTGCTAATACAAAACCTACATCATGACCGACGCCTTGATTAGCGATAACAAACTGATATTGACCAGGCTCAAGGGTTAATGACTTGGTTGTAAACTGACCTTTAGTCTGAGTTAATTCAACCTTGTTTACTTTTCCGTCTTTCATCATTTTCTCCTTCTTCATGCTATGACCTTTATCCATCATCTTACCTGATACAGTGAGGTTATACTCAGCAGTAGGATTAAGTGGACAGAAGTACACATATTCACCAGGTTCAAGGGATACGACCTGAGACATAGAAGTAGACCCAGTTTTTACAGGGCTAGTGACATAAGCTTCTTTGATATGATTAGCAGGATCTGTTTTGCCTTTTGGTGCTAATACAAAACCTACATCATGACCGACGCCTTGATTAGCGATAACAAACTGATATTGACCAGGCTCAAGGGTTAATGACTTGGTTGTAAATTCTCCTTTGGTCTGAGCTAAGTTTACCTTACTGACCTGTGCTTGTGCAGTAGTTACCGCAGCGACTAAAACCACCGCAGCGACTAATTTAAATTTCTTGATTATTGACATTTCTTAATTAATTATTATTAGCAATTTATTTAGAGCACAAAATTATACCATTAAAAAAGTTACTCAATCACCAATTTTTCCTTTTGAGTCATCAATTTTTCCCATTTGGTGAAAAGACGGATGCGGACAAAAAACAATGAAAATCTGGTGAACATTTTTGAACACTTATGATACGTTTAGTAATCCAGTGGCTGATAACCTTTTGTAGTCTATCATAAATTATAACTTAGTCCCTATCTTCATCTACTATGAACATTTCTAAATCAGATCTGCTTGTCATTGCACTGTATTTTGTTATCGCCATACCAGTAACACTTGCTGATGCTTGGAATGTAGATAATACATGGACAGATCTTATCGGATCTACTTTAGTTTATGTGATTTTTACATTGCTAGCCACCTACCTTATCGCTTATGTTTTGTTACCGAAGTACTTGCCGCAAAGGCGATACCTGATACTTTTTCCACTTATAGTATTGGTACTAGTGGTATTAGGATCTGTGGAAGTAATACTTTATAGGCTATTGGAGGTGGAGTCACTTTCCAAAGTAGCCCCTATTTCTGTATTACAAAACCTACTCAAGCCTGGTGTTTGGCTTTGGGGTTTGATTTCAACAACACAGAATGCTGGACTATTGATTGGTATAATAATGGGCAAACGATTTTTTGATGCTCAGCTGGCTTTACAAGAAAGAGAGAAGGAGAAAAAGGAAAACGAACTCCGATTATTAAAGTCCCAGATAGATCCGCACTTTTTATTCAACAATCTGAACACACTAGATGCACTAATAGATACAGATTCTCAGAGAGCAAAAATCTATGTCAATAAGTTATCCCAATTGTACAGATTTCTTATCAGAACCAAAGATGATGAAGTCGTCCCATTGGAGGAAGAACTCACTTTTGCGGAAAATTATATCTATCTATTAGAACAGCGATTTGGTGATGCTTATCAGTTTGACATTCAGAATCAATTAGATATAGATAATGCTTTTGTGCCTCCAGGGGCACTACAGACGTTATTGGAAAATGTAGTAAAGCATAACATCACAAATCACACTGACCCCATCAGAACCGACATCAATATTTCAAATGAAACGATTACGGTAACCAATACTCTTAGAAGAAAAAGCACCAACGCCGATTCTTATGGAATTGGTCTCAGTAATCTAAAAGCCAGATATAAGTTATTAAGCAACCTTCCTATTAAAATCACCGATGATACACACTTCCAAGTTGTGCTTCCAATTATCAAAAGCATCTAATAA
>CAZIMH010000083.1:8069-10784 GCA_964540155.1 uncultured Saprospiraceae bacterium | reverse complement strand
TGGGGTATTATAATGCGGGGACATTTATAGGTAGAATAGGAAATAAGAAAGGTATTGGAAGTGGAAATTTTCAATTAGGGATTAGACCAAATCCAAAAATCATACCATATGGTGAGTTTTTATAATATGAATTCATTTTGTGGGATTATTTTACAAAATCCATTAAAGACTATTTATAGGAAACAGGACACGAAGCCAGTCATTTGAGGACAAGGTCTTCTCCATGTAACAAATCCAGAAATAATCAGAGAAAAGTTAATTTTTGATATACTAGATATCCAATCATATTCTATATTTGAGCCGTTATTAAGATTTAGTCCAAATAAGAATACGAGATACTGATTCGATGTCATTTTGGGCTACTTCTAGCTTTTTTAAACCGTCAAGAGAGTTCCTGAATTGAAAAATTCCTTACCTACACTAATCATATTTACACTACTTATAGGAATATTCACCTCATGCAATGATGATTCTTGTGACGATTTGGGTTTCAATTGCGAAACGGGCATAGATGCAGGGTTTTTAACCAGTAATGTAGAGATGTTTGGACCAGTGGACTTTGATGGTTTTGAAGTGCCCAATTTCTATGATTTCGAAGGGTCTCTAGCTCCAGCGGCATACAATGGTCAGGTGAGAAGGATAGCTCAGCTAAGAGAAATCGTGTCTGTGACTAGAGATGAACCCATTACATTCGATATAGCTGCAGCATTAATTAATGAGTATGGAGATCAGTTTACATCGCCAGAAGCGATAGGTAATTCTGATATCAGAACCAAGATAGATGAGCTCAATTTTGATAATGGGGACACTTCAGTAGCAGATGCCTTCGGTGATTTGGCAGAAAGACTTGTTCAATCCAGTCAAAACTATAATATCATCGCCTCTAATGGCACAGCAGGTATAATAACAACTGGTAGCACTAGAAGACATGTGAGTAATCATGGATTAGAGTATGCTCAGATTCTAGAAAAAGGACTTTATGGCCCTCTGCTCTACGACCAGATGGTGGATGATTACCTAAGACTGTCACAGTCTGGACCTGATAATCCAGCGGGCAATAACGAATCAGCTGCTGGTTCTAATTATACTTCTCAAGGCACAGATAGACAGCATAGATGGGACGAAGCCTTTGGTTACCTAGGTGCTAACCCAATGACTTATCCTAATCAGGCAAACACCTCTAACGGTGACGGAGATTTCTTAGCTAACTATATCTTTGACTTTAGCGATGAAGCAGAAGCAGCATTCGGTATCAACTTCGCTGAAAGAATCATGGATGCCTTCATTATTGGTAGGTCTATTTTAAAAGCAGGTGAGGGCTTTGGTCCTAGTGATGAAACGACAAATGAAGCAGCGCTGGAAGCTTGTCGTCAAGATATCAAACTCTATGTGGAGGCTGGACTTGCAGCAGCGGCATTCCATTATTTGAATTTAGCGATTGCTGATATAACGGAGGCTGATAAGTTACATCACCTATCCGAAGCTTATGGATTTATCTATTCACTGTCTCACAATAGTGAAGGAAGAATCAGCTCAGCAGAAATCTATGACGTCTTGGAAGATATAGGATGGCCTTCTGACAATAATACCTTATCTGGAATCTATGATATCAATCTTTGGGAAGTCACAGATGAGCAAATGGAAGCAGCAAGAGTAGAATTAGATAAATCTTTTCCTGGATTTATCAATGTACCATTCTAACTTTTGACACATGAAAACCACGAAACTTATCTATAGTGTAATTCTGCCTTTCTTGGTTTTCGTCACTGTTATCATATCATGTACTAGTGAGTCAGATATGATGCCCATGCCACCAGTTGAACCAATAGATACTACAGGCGTTGAATCCAGCTTTGAAAATTTGCTTACCAATCAAGTAAATGAAATTATCATTCCTACAGCAGAAAATTACCAGTCAGGTATGGAGAATCTTTTTGCTGTGGTTGAAAGTTTTGTCGGGGAGGTCAATCAAAACAACTTTGAACTTTTAAGAGCTGCTTACTTAGAAACAAACCTGGCTTATCAAGCTGCCGCAGTACATAACTACTTTGCCACAGCGAACCTAGACTTTGTCAATACAACTAACCTATATCCTGTAGACGTAGATTCGTTAGAAGAATTTATAGAATCCGAAACATATAATTTTAATAGTGCAGCACAGCAGCGAGCCAATGGATTTCCTGCTATGGATTATTTACTCTATGGCTTAGCGGATCCAATAGCTACTTTTTCTGATTCGCCTAAGACAGCGACGTTTCTATTGGAATTGACAAGGGCGATGAAAGAAAGAGCAGATTTAAATGTAGAGAATTGGACAGGAAGTCTCAGAGAGAATTTTATCAATAATGGAGGACTACAACTGGGCAGTTCTATAAGTGTTCAGCTTAATGAAATTATGTTCTACTACGAAGAACATGTTAGAGGAAATAAAGTAGGTATTCCTATCGGTAGGCTAGGACCTAATGATACACCCTTTGCATCTGATGGTACTAAGATAGAAGCCTATTATCAGTCACTTGCTGATGAAAATGATAATGTAGCCTTGGCTATGACAAGAGCAGCTATAGCAGAGATGGAAGACATTTATTTAGGTACAGGAATTTCAGGTGATGGTATAGGTTATGATGATCTGCTGCTAGACATCGACCAAGTATCATTGGATGAGGATATCAAAGCACAGTACGAAGAAATCTATAATCAAATAGATAGTAGAGC
>CAZIMH010000083.1:0-7969 GCA_964540155.1 uncultured Saprospiraceae bacterium | reverse complement strand
TTCTCCTACGTAGAACTATTAGATAAGACCTATTATCTCAATCATTATTATCTGGTCACCTTGTTGGTATTTTGGATGATATGGGTGCCTGCACATCATTGGTATTCTATTGATGCGAAACTCTTTCCTCGCATCAGGTCTACCACCTGCAATAACTGGCACATCCTTATTTTCAAGTTGCAATTATCTATGGTTTATTTCTTTGCGGGATTGGCGAAGGTCAATTCGGATTGGCTCTTCAAAGCCCAGCCGATGGCGACTTGGCTACCCGGCAAATATCAGTTGCCTATAATAGGGTCTATCATGCATTACAAGGAGCTGGCCTTTTTATTTAGCTGGGTAGGTTGTCTGTATGATTTGACCATTTGGATTTTTCTTTGGTTCCGAAAAACAAGCGGTTTGGCTTATGTCGCTGTCGTAATATTTCATTTTATGACAGGCATTCTATTTCCAAGGATAGGTATGTTTCCATATATCATGATGACGACAACGATTATCTTCTTTTCTAGTCGTTTCCATGAGCGCATTCTTGGTTATATAGGAGGTGGTTTTCCCACAGGACAAGTAGATACGATAAGGGTAGCCCATAGCAGACATTATATCACTTCAAAGCTTATTCTGTTATATCTGATCGTACAACTATTACTACCTTTAAGGCACGCTTATTTTGGAGGTAATCTATTTTGGCACGAGCAAGGATATCGGTTTAGTTGGCGAGTGATGTTGATGGAAAAAAACGGTTATACCTCCTTTATCGTTCGTGATCCTGTGGAGAATGTTCAGAAAGAAGCGGACCAAAGTCTTTATCTAACCCCATTCCAGCAACAACAATTGAGATCTCAGCCAGATATGATGATTCAGTTTGGTAGATTTTTAGGAGACCAATTTAAAAAAGAAAAGGGATATAACCCTGAAGTATATGTGAAGAGTAGAATATCTCTCAATGCACGAAGAAGCAAGCAGTTTACAGATGATAATTATGACATTTATGGCAATAAACATCCAATGCGAGATGGCTGGATAATACCCTTTAAAGAGAAGTGAGCAAGCGCATCTTTGTCATATTATCTATTATGTGTTTTTCAGTTTTACTACTGAAAGGTCAGGACTCAGTAATGCTCTCTGGGGTAGTCACAGACCAGAATAATATTCCTATATCAGAAGTCATTATCCAAGGTGTCTCTGATAATCAGATCGCCTATACAGATGACCAAGGTGCTTTTACATTAGAACTCCCAAAAGATAATCCATATCAGGTCATATTCAAAGCCATTAACACTGAGCTCAAAGAAGAAAAATTCAGTCTAAGTTCAGACACCTCTATTGTAGTAATACTTGAAGTCTCACGAGCAGAACTACCGACGGTGACTATAGGATCTGATGCGGATGCCTTTGGTATCAGACAGTTGCGGGCAGTGGAGGATGGCGGCCTATATGTAGGCAAGAAAACCGAAGTCATTAATATAGATAAACTCGTTAGTAATAAAGCTGGTAATAATGCCCGTCAGGCCTTTGCTAAGGTGCCCAGTCTCAATATCTGGGAAAGCGATAATGCAGGTCTCCAGTTAGATATAGGCGGTAGGGGACTAAGCCCTAATCGATCAGCCAACTTCAATACCCGACAGAATGGTTATGATATGAGTGCTGATGCATTAGGCTATCCAGAGAGTTACTATAACCCGCCGTTGGAAGCGGTACAGCAGATAGAGGTTGTTCGTGGAGCGGGAGCTTTGCAGTACGGAAGTCAGTTTGGCGGATTGGTCAATTTTAAATTGAAGAAAGGGAACACGTCTAAGAAAGTCAGTTTTGAGTCCCATAATACCTACGGTGCTAACCAATTTATCAATACCTACAACAGCGTGCACGGGCAAGTAGGCAAGTTGAATTACTACACCTATTTTCAGTACAAGGAAGGAGATGGTTGGCGCCCTAATTCCGAGTTTAATCAAATCGGGGCCTATCTCGGTGCTGAGTATGCTTTTTCAGATCGGTTAAAGATTGGATTGAATTTCACACATATGAATTATCTAAGCCAGCAAGCAGGCGGGCTGACAGATGAGGTATTTGCTTCAGAGCCTCGAAGCTCTAATCGTACGCGAAATTGGTTTCAAGTAGATTGGAATCTTGGTGCCCTACTTCTGGAGTACCAACCCACTGATAATATAAAAGTCTACAATAAATTATTTGGATTAGCGGCGGGCAGAACCTCATTAGGTTTGTTAGAGACACCTGATTTGCAAGACCCCTTGTCTTATAGAGATTTATTAGATGGGGACTTTAGAAATGTAGGCAATGAGACCAGAGTTTCTATAAATTATAACAGTCATACAGAGATAGATCATACCTTACTTGTTGGTGCCAGAGTGTATAGAGGATTTACAAATTTCAGTCAGCAGTTTGGTCCCGATGGCGCGGAAGCCAACTTCACTCGGATAGATACAGCATTTTTAAATAGACGAAAATCTGATTTCGATTTTCCTAATCGCAATGTGGCGCTATTTGCAGAAAATGTTTTTCAAATTAATTCCAATTTAAGTTTAGTGCCCGGCGTAAGGTTTGAAGTCATAGATACGGAGGTCGATGGTATTTTTACCAATACAATCAGAACCAATGCCTTCGGTGATTTTATAGAAGAAGAAATTTCAGAAGCTTCAGATTCCAGACGGACGGTATTTCTTTACGGTTTAGGTCTCTCTAATAGGTTGAGTGATAACTACGAGCTGTACGGCAATGCGACTGCTAATTATAGAGCGATCAACTTTACCGATGTCCAAATACAAACTAACTTACAAGTAGTCGACCCAGACATTCGAGACGAAAGTGGATTCAGTTTTGATCTAGGTCTACGTAAGAGAAACTTTTCACCATTCTATATAGAGGGCGGATTATTTTACACGATTTACGATAACCGTATCGGCGAAGTGATAGATGATGGACTGAGAGTCAGAACCAATATTGGCTCTGCAAGAATATTTGGTGCAGAACTCTTCTTTGAGATAGATTTATTAAAAGCGGCAAACGTAGAAAGCAAGCACCTGCTGAGCTGGTATTTCAATGGTTCTGTAAACAGAGGTGTCTATACGCAAATAAATAGCAGAGCCTTGGTCGGTGTCAGAACAGGTAATCGATTAGAGGATCTACCTGAATACAATATCAAAATGGGGCTGACTTATGCCGTAGGGAAGTTCTCTTCCTCTCTGCAGTCTACATGGGTGGGTAATCAGTTTTCTGATGCTGCGAATACAACGACTGCTTTTGTAGGGGTATTTGGAGAAGTGCCGGCTTACCATGTTATGGACTGGTCTATGAAGTATGATTTTTCTGATGCGATAGGATTATCGTTTAGCATGAATAACGTGCTGAATGCCTCTTACTTTACGCGACGGGCAACGGCTTATCCTGGTCCTGGTATCATTCCTGCTTTGGGAAGGATATGGAGTTTGAGTTTGAGGGTTAGGATATAACAATAGCTTCACTGGTCATATCCTTATGTACGCTTCACAACAATAATTCATTTTCGGTTTTTCGGCTATCTAGGGATAACACAGAATTTGTTACTTTTAGTTATGCACGCCAGATTTTTAGTGTCTGCTTTTATCTCATTATTTCTTCTTATTGGAGAAACACATACGCAGTGCACGGACCCTTCCCCTTCAGGTGATTGTGATCAAGACGGCATTATAAATGGCCTCGATTCTGATGCAGACAATGATGGAATACTGGATCTGTTCGAATGTCAGGATCGAGTAGAAGAGTCATTTGAATCATCCAATGGCATATCTACGACCTTCGTATTTCCAGCAGCCACTACCGGAATTTTCATTGATTTGTATGCGCTGGATAATAGTTTTAAAATAAATATCAACGGGACTGATTTAGTAGATGATGAATTACAATTTCAGATTGGTCCTTCTACTCCCGCAGATTCAGATTTGATTTATGCCTCTGACGGCACGAGGTTTGGCAGAAACGGTAATCCCCAGATTTGGAACATAAATGGAGGTCCTGGAGATCCAATAGTAAGGTTGAAAATGAGTCCAGATGGACAGGTGTTGATTCTTGGAAAGAGATTCACAAATTCAATCTTGGAGCAGCTGATCGTCCAACCCGGTGACCCTCAATTCAATAGCATAACGTGGAATCAGAACGCTACCAATACTGTAACAATTAGCCAGGAAGTTGTGGGCCCCACATATATCAATGGTCAGATATTCGGACTGGACTGTAACAATGACACTGATGGAGATGGTACACCTGATTATCTTGATCTGAATTCAGATGATGACCTTTGCCCTGACGCCATAGAAGGAGATGAAAATTTAATGAATGAGGACCTGCTGGATAATACGGCTATAGACAGTGGTGTAGATGAATGTGGAATACCGCTTGTCTTAGGACCACGAGGTCAAGGCGTAGGGACCAGCATAGATCCTACTCTAATGAGTTCAGCTTGCTTAAGCTTTACCATAGCACCCTCTAGTCCCAGTTGTATAGGTAACAATGATGGCGCTGCGATAATTAATGTTATGAATGGTTTAAGTAATTACTTATACGAACTTAATCCGGGACAAATAACACAGAGTACGAATGAGTTTAACGAACTCGCAGCTGGCGACTATACAGTAATCGTAACAGATCCTAATTCTAATTTCGAAACGACTTTATTCTTTACCATTGACCCATCACCTTATGACTGTTTGACCTGTCAAGCAAGATCTACCATGTTTGATTGTGCCAGCAATACTAGAGGATCTATAGATGTGACGCCTTCAGGAGGGATTTCTCCATATTGCTTTTCCATCAATGGGGCCCAAGTACAAAAGGATGGTTTGTTTGAGAATCTGACTGAGGGCATTTATACTTTTGAAATATTAGACAGGAGTGGGCAGGCAGTAACTTGTAATCAAGTAGTGGATTTAATAGAGTTACCGGTTGTAGAATATATGGAGAACATATGTTTTGGAGATTCGGTAATGATAGGAAACCGTGTGTACACTGAATCAGGGATGTATGCAGACACTTTGGAAAGCGTAGCTGGATGTGACAGTATCGTAAATCTGGATTTGCAAATTTCAGATTTAATCCAATTTGACCAAATGGTTTCTTTATGCAGTGGAGACGCATTAACAGTAGGGGCAAACAATTATACACTTCCAGGTAATTACGTGGATACGTTACAAAGTGTTACGGGTTGTGATAGCATTGTCACTAGTCGTCTGAATATATTTGACAGCTTTGACACAAATCAAGCGGTTTCTATATGCGATGGTGATACGTTAAGAATTGCAGAGCGCATTTACATATTGCCGGGTAGTTATACGGATACTTTAATTAACGCCAATGGCTGTGACAGCATAGTAAATACAGAATTGCAATATTTCGATGTGCCTGAGACCAACCAGGAAATCTTCATATGTGAGGGTGATTCTCTGAGTGTTGAGAGTAGTATTTACTTTTTACCTGGTAACTATACAGATACTTTAATTAATGCCAATGGCTGCGACAGCATAGTACTTACGGAATTGGAATACTTCCCTATGCCAGGCAGCAACCAAGCATTTTCTATTTGTGATGGTGATTCTATAGAGGTGGCAGGGAGTGTTTATTATTTTTCAGGAAATTATACTGATACCTTACAGAACCTGAATGGCTGTGATAGTATCATATTGACTGAATTAAATATTCTAAATCACACTGAATATTTCCAATCGATGTCGCTTTGTAATGGTGACTCCTTAGCCGTTGGCACTAGCACATATACGATAAGCGGAGACTACTTAGATACTTTGCGCAATGCGCAAGGCTGTGATAGCCTTATACATACTAACCTAGAATTCCTGGACGAAATAGCGATTACTCAAGAAGCTGAAATCTGTCCAGGCGAATTTATTGAAGTGGGGCTAAGCACATATACGATTTCTGGCACATACATAGATACGCTTATAAGTCGGAGAGGCTGTGACAGTATAGTCAATACAATTGTAATGGACTTAGCGCCTTCCGAATTTTTTCAGGCCATTGACTTATGTAGTGGAGAAACACTACTAGTGGGCTCACGTATTTACGATTCATCTGGAATCTTTATGGATACATTAGAAAATTCGGTTGGCTGTGACAGTATAATTCAGACTGAATTGTTTGTCAGAGATGAGATTGTATTTTCTCAGTCTCTAGAGCGCTGTGCAAACGATTTTATTTTAGTAGGAAATACTGTTTACGATGAAGCTGGAATTTACCTAGACACATTGCTAAGTAGAGATGGGTGTGACAGCCTTGTTAGTACCAACTTATCTTTTCTGGATATTGAACAAATTTCTGAGTCATACAAATTATGTGCAGGAGATTCCATTGAGCATGACTTAGGCGTATTTGTTGAACCGGGTATTTTCACCTTCTTGATAGAAGAAGAGGGTGACTGTGATTTTGAGTTCATCGTGAACATAGAATCGGAAGATGAAGAAATTTGTAGATTTGAAAACTGCAAAGCCTTCATCCCAAATGTCTTTTCTCCTGGTAATGATAGTATGAATGAAATGTTTCAGCCATTTTCTGAGGCGGTCACTTTCACACAGATGATGATATATGACAGATGGGGAAACAAAATATTTCAGTCAGAAGATTCTAATCCAAGCTGGAATGGCACACTTAATGGCAGGCTATTAGCTCCTGGGGTATTTGTATATGTGATAGAAGGGTTTTGTAAAAACGGGGAAGAGATTCTTTTCGCTGACGACGTTACATTGATAAGATAATTACTAAGTGATAGCAAGCGCCATTTACTTTCGTTTCTTTTGCATCTCCATAAACGCCTTCGCATAATACGTTATAATCACATCTGCACCAGCACGCTTGATGCTTAGTAACGTTTCAGGCATAACTGTTTCATAGTCTAACCAACCTTTCTGGCAGGCAGCCCATAGCATCGCACATTCGCCACTGACATGATAAGCCGCAATAGGAAGCGTACTTTCTGATTTAAGATGCGCAATAATATCGAGATAGTGGACGGCTGGTTTCACCATAAGGAAGTCGGCTCCTTCCAGCGTATCTAATTCTCCTTCGAGCAATGCTTCTGTGCTATTGGCTGGATCCATCTGATAAGATTTTTTGTCCTTGGGTATATCAGCACTCTCTACGGGAGCAGAACCGAGTGCATCTCTGAATGGACCATAAAATCCACTGGCATACTTGGCCGTATAAGACATAATACCGACCTCTGAATATCCAGCATGATCCAGCGCATCTCGTATAGCTTCCACTCTTCCATCCATCATGTCTGAGGGTCCTATAATGTCAAATCCTGCCGCTGCCTGAGCCACAGCCATGCCTGCGAGGATAGCAATTGTCTCATCATTAAGGATAGTGCCATTGCTCACGATACCATCATGGCCATCTATATTATAGGGGTCTAAGGCGACATCACTTATAAGTGTAATGTCAGGAAATTTCTTTTTGATTTTAGTAGCGGCTTTCAGATAGAAGTTATCATTGGAATAGCTATATGAGCCCATCTTATCCTTATACTTCTTAGGCACTTTAGGGAATAGGATAAATGCATGGATGCCTAGCTTTATACAAGATTTGATTTCAATGAGTAGCTTATCTAGAGATCGTCGATAGGCAATAGGAAGAGAAGTTATTTTTTCTTCTTTGTTTTTTCCCTCTACAAGGAAAAGCGGCATAATCAAATCATCAGCAGTGACTCGATTTTCTCTGACCAGTTTCCTGATACTTGCAGTTCTTCTATTTCGTCTAGGTCTGATATGCATGATGGCCGATTATATTGGTGCAAAGGTACATCATAAGCGCCTTACTAATTTGCCTTACTCGAGTTTTGCTTTCTCCTTTTCTTATTGATAGGTACTGGGTCAGGACCAAATCCCGCCCAAGGATGACAACGAAATATGCGTTTAAGTCCTAGCCATGTGCCTTTAAGTAGGCCCCATTCTTCCACTGCGATAATCATATA
>CAZIMH010000082.1:0-10816 GCA_964540155.1 uncultured Saprospiraceae bacterium | reverse complement strand
CTATATTTGAAGGTATCAAATCATATAGACGATGAAAAAACTAATAATTACCCTAATGGTAGTCGGACTATTCCAAAGCTGTTCTCAGACTATTTATACACCCTCTGCTCAAGTTATTCCAGTGATAGAGAATAAGGGAGACTTACAAGTAGGTATAGACATATCTTCTGAATCTCCGGCCATTACCCTATCTGCCATAGTTCTTTAGCTGATAGCCGTGTAAGATTAAATTATGCGCCTACTGATAAATTAAGGCTTTATGCAGAATCCAGCACCTCTTTCTACGCCATAGAACAGAGAGTCCATTCCAGATTAGGTGTCGGGTATCTGTCCAAAAATCAGACTGGAAGATTCTTTCAAATTTTTGGCTTAGCTGGGCTAGGAAGAATAAATCTTGATGGTTTGTTGACATTTTCTTCCCAAGAAGAAAGTCTAATTGGACGTTATAGTCAATTAGCCATTCAGCCTATGTTTGGTGTAATAAAAAAGAAAAGTAACGTTGCATTTACATCAACTGTAAAGCGATTACAATATTTCGAATTAAGTGATATAGAAAGGGAAGGATTGGCCTTATACATTATAGAACCGACAATCTCGTTTAGTACAAAGGGCAAAGACTTGTCATTTGATTTTGAGTATGGATATAGTATCAATCTAGGCCTGGAAAATAATAATACTCACTTTGTCTCTGCAGGGTTTTCTTACACGCTTTCTACAGCGGCTGAGCCTAAGGAAATCACTGAGCATTAGAAGCTAATCTGATTGGGTAAAATTGATGGTATTTAAAAAAATACAGATGCCAAAATTGACACCTGCATTTTCCGTTTTGGGATGATATAGGAATTGATTAGAATTTTGTCTTCTCCACGAGAAGAATTTTTATAGAAAAAATGAAACCGATAATTCCAGGTATTTAGCATTTCTGCCTATATCCAATGGCACCCCTTCAAATTTGTAGCCATCACTCACATCTTGGAAGATATAAGTATGACGAAGATCCAGATGTATGTGCTTATTAAGCTTATACCCTATGAGAAAATTAAATCCAGTATTATATTTTCTGCTAGCGTATTCTAGCGTATTACTAAAAGTAGAAAGGGATTCTTCCTCACTTAGATTATAAGATATTTCTGGTCCTACACCTAATTTGAGTTTCTTTAGATTTACACCTGCCATCACTGATCCTCTCAGCGATGAAGATGTATTTCTGTATGTGGTAGCTGGGTCCAATAGGGTGCCTGAGGTGCCATAAGCTTGTACTGCAAAGGTCTGACCACTGGACATATATCCCACTTCTGACATGACAAAAACTTTATCATTTTGATTAAGCATAGTGACACCTATGCCTTTGCGTGGTTCAGATTTGATATAGCCTAATTGGAGCACTTTTGTTAGAGAACTTTCTACGTACTGCTCAGATACTTGATCTGTATATGATACACCATAAAAAGTCTTGATTCCAAATGTTGTCTGCGCTGTTGCGATGGAAGCCAAGCATAGCAATGCCATCATGAAAAATGTGTTCTTCATTTTAATTAATTATTTAGTCAATAAATAATAAGCAATATTGGTCTAACAGCTTGGAAGTTGTTTGATTGCCTATTTTAGATGTAGAGCTACTTCAGATAACTGGAATTTTACTTTTACTATAATGTCTATCTATAATGCTTAAAGACACATAAATATTGTCCTTCTTTCCTCAATAAATAATTAAAGGAATATTAAAAAATAGAATGATCTTAATATGAATAAATTGTAGAATTGCTAATTTGCAGCGAAAACAAATTCTCCAGAATCATTAAAATACCAATGCCTCATAGTTATGAATTATCGCCTGCTAATACTAGTTCAAGTTATTCTACTCAGTGCATGTCATACGACTAAGCATACTTATTATGATGACAATAGACTGAGAGACCAACTGCCGGAGTTGCCAGAAAAGCAATTAGAACAGCAGCTATTCCTTGTAGGGGATGCTGGAGGTATAGACAATAAATCAGAAGGAACGAATACTGTCTTTGAAGCCATAAAGAAGGATATCTCTGAAAGTGAGACGAATCATTCTCTCGTGTTTCTTGGCGATAATCTATATAATAATGGACTTAGTAAATCAACAGATCCTGACAGAGGACGGCAAGAGAAAATCTTGGATGCCCATATTTCCCTTGCTAAGGAGGTAAATGGCGAAGTTTATTTTATACCCGGTAATCACGATTGGAATAATAACAAGCCGGGGGGAAGGGAGACGATTATCCAGCAGGAAAAATATATCAAAGATCAGGTAAACAAAAAGGATAAAATTAAGCTGTATCCAAAGGACGCTTGTGGTGATCCCAAAGTGGTCAAGGTCTCCAAGGACCTGACTTATATCTTTATAGACACCCAATGGTGGGTCCATAATTGGGATGAAGAGGATGACATCAATAAAGGATGTGAGATTAAATCCAGAAGCGAATTTTTGGACAAGATGAAGGATCTATTGGTAGAGAATAAGAGTAGCCGGTTGATGATATTCATGCACCACCCCTTATTGTCTAATGGAGAACATGGGGGAAATTTTGGATTAAAGGACCATCTATTTCCACTGACTAAGGTTAATCGTAATTTATATCTACCGCTGCCCTTCGTGGGATCTATCTACCCGCTTTATAGGCAGTTGGGTGGATCAAACCAAGACATCTCCTACCATGGTCTCCAAACTTTAAAAAAGGAACTAGAGCATGTTATCAGAATTTTTGATGTAAGTCAGGTAACGTTTGTGTCAGGGCATGACCATCACCTGCAGCATTCCAGTGAGCAGTTTATTTTTCACAAATTTCCAATCAATTATGTTATTAGCGGATCTGGATACAAAAAATCTTCAGCAGCACGAGGACTAGGCGCTCACTATGTTGGTTCTTCTCGTGGATATGGAGTAATGAATTTCTATGAAGATGGCAGTACATGGTTAGAGTTCTATACAGTAGATGCAAAATCAGGTTCTAAAAAAGTGGAATACCGACATGAAATCTATAAGAGTAATCCTTCAAGAATTAAGTTAGAAGAAACGACCTCTCCAGTCGACGTTTCAGATAGTCCTCCGGAGAAAATCACACTGCCACCAAATACGAAATTCGGAAAAGGACCAGTGTATGAGTTTGTTATGGGCAAGCAATATAGACCTACTTGGACAACACCTATAGAGACAGAGGTTTTCGAATTAGCTAAGTACCATGGCGGCCTAAAACCAATCAAGAAGGGTGGAGGCTTATTTACACATACACTAAGACTGAAAGCAAATGACGGTAAGCAATATGTGATGAGGTCGGTGAATAAGGACTTCTTCAAGGCGGTTCCTAAGGAAATCAGACATCTGGATATATTGCAACTCTATGTGGATCAGAATGCTGCATCTATTCCTTATGGCGCAATGTATGTAGCGGCCTTATCAGAACATGCTAACGTGTACCATACCAGACCCGAAGTAGTATATCTTTCTGACACTGAACAGCTTGGTCCTTTTGCACCATTTTTTCCTGCGGGCCATTATATTCTAGAAGCACGACCTAATGGCGATTGGAGCGGAACAGGCCTCTTTGGTGATAGTGAAGATATTATGGGGTTTAATGATTTACTATTTACACTCAGGAAGAAAACCATGCACTTTGTGGATCAGCGCTGGGTGCTGAAGAGTCGCTTATTCGATATATTAATTCATGACAGAGATCGGCATGATGATCAGTGGCGGTGGGCAGCCTTGAAGCAAGGTGAGAAGACAATCTACAGACCTGTGCCACGTGATAGAGACTGGGCATTCTTCAAGTATGGTGGAGTGATACCTGGAATACTTGGAAATGTTGCGGATAAGAAAATGAAGTCTATTGGGTCTAAGAAAATAGATGTCAAATCCTTAGCGACCAATGCTAATAATTTTGACAGATACTTCTTAAATAATCTTAGTTGGGATGAATGGGAAGAAGAAATAGACTTACTCTTATCTAATCTGGATGAAGCAGCAATAGAAACATCTATACATTCCCTTCCTGTAGAAAGTCAAGATTATATATCTGGTGAACTTGTGGATAAGATCAAATCAAGACGAAAGATTCTTAAGCAAGAAGTGAAAAAGTACTATGACTTTATGTCTAAGGAGGTACAGTACACAGGGACAGACGAGAAGGATAAATTTGATCTCACTATAGATGAAGCGGGCAATATCCTTGTGAAGGTTATAAAGTTAAGTAAGAAGCATGGAGAAGTGACTAAGCATTCTCGATTAATCTTGGCAGAGGAAACAGAAGTGCTCAATCTATTTGGACTTCATGGAAAAGATTTATTTGAGATCAATGTCTTGGGCAATACACCGATAGATATAAGAATCATTGGTGGTATTGGAGAAGATAAGATAGATATAAAAGGAAAGACTGAGCTGGTCGGTTCTATAGAAATATACGATGACCTAAAAGGAATGGAAATATCTGAGCCTCACTTAGTCAAAGACAAACTTAGTGATGACATCCTTGTCAATAAATATGATAGGAATGGGTATCTTTATGACACTGGCCTTCCGTGGATTACCTTAGGCTTTGCACCTGATGAAGGATTGACTTTTGGGTTTGGATTTAATAGTATCAAGCATGGATGGAGAAAGTCACCATTCAAATCTAGTCATCTGGTTAATGGAGAATTTACTTCAGGTAGCCGTTTCAGTGCTAAACTGGAATATGAGGGAGAATACCCGAGTTTATTTACGCCTAAGCTGGGATTGGCGCCTATGCTGAAGGTAGAATTACCAGATAACATTAATTTTTTTGGAGTTGGTGAGAATGAATTTAATTTAGGATTAAGGAGTTCGGATAATTTTGTTCAACTCCAGTCGTTTAGATTTGCTCCACATCTGCAATATCTTGCGGGCGCAGGAAAATTTAGACTCCGCTTCGGACCTACCTATGAATCATATAGAATAGAAGAAAATACAGATAGTCTCAATGTGATTAATGTGCTTAATCTGGTTGGAGAATCTGGGATACAAATAGATCACTTTCTAGGCTTGGAAGCAAATCTTAGGATCAGCACAACTGATCGTCCTATTAAGCCAAGCAGAGGAATTCTCGTTAGGGCACTATTGAAGCAGCAGTATAATTTTAGGGACAAAAATAATATACTGAAATATGGTCTTAGCTTTTCATGGTATACCTCATTGTCACGATCACTAGATCTTATACTGGCTAGCCGAACTGGATTTCAATCCATACTCGGTGATCCATTGTTCTATCAGTATCCGACTATGGGAAACAAAGAATTCTTAAGACCATATAGGAATGAGCGATTCAGTGGTGAGACTATTGTCTTCCAACAGTTAGACCTTCGGTTAGGCTTATTCAATTGGAATAACTCTGTCGTCCCTATAGCGTTTGGAGCCATCCTTGGTTATGACTTTGGTCAGGTATACGTAGATGGTCAGACAACTGATAGCATAAGGCATGGATGGACCGCTGGGATATCCTATGACTTGCTTAAATTTTTTCTCATTAGGACCTCTGTGTCAGGATCCTCAGAGGGAACACTTTTTAAATTTGAAGTGGGATATGCATTTTAGTAAATTTCATTTAGAGATGGTATAAACCTAATGGAAACAGGCTTATACTCATTCAAGAGTTAGTGGTCATGACTTTTTGCCTAGGTTTACTCATTTAATTATGTGTTAAGTTTTGCTTTATTATGAGCTTTTAAATCACCTTTGTGAGAATGAGAAAATTGCTGCTTTATCATATCTCTATTTTTATATTGCTCGGCGTAATCAGTTCCTGCAAATCTGATGCACAGACTACTAATGCGGATGACAAGCTAACAGATGACCTATCGAATCAAATAGAGAAAGAGCTTGACAATCCAGAGTTATACTATCAAAGGGCACAGCACTACTATAAAACGGAATCCTACGATGAGGCCATTTCGGATTTAAAGCAAGCGATTGCCTTGGATTCACTTAAGCCAGAATACTATCATCTATTGGCAGATAATCTAATGGACTATTACAGATCCAAAGATGCCCTTATTACAATGGTAAGAGCGGCAAAGTTATTTCCAGAACGCATACCGACTTTACTCAAACTGTCAGAGACACAGCTTATACTCAAGATGTATGAACCCTCACTGGAGACGGTAGCTCGTATATTTGGAGAAGACCCAAATCATCCTGAAGGGCACTTTATGATGGGAATGAATTTTAGAGGTATGGGTGAAGTAGACAGAGCCATCAATGCATTTCAAACTGTGACGGAAATGGATCCTGAAAATCTAGATGCCTGGTTATTTACGGCCGACTTACTATACGAGAAGGACTTAGCTATAGCTAAGGATTATTATGAGGCGGCACTGAGTCTGGCACCCAATGACCCCACAGCACTTCACTCTATGGCTTATTACCTACAGAATAACGGAGATGATCCCAAGGCAATAGAACTCTATAAAAAGATTGTGGCCAAGGATAAGACTTACACAGACGCGTATCTCAATATGGGCATACTGTATATGTCTGTGGATTCACTAGAGGTAGCCAAAGAGCAATTTAATATCATGGCAGGCGTAGCACCTACCAATCATTTACCCTATTTCTATAGAGGCTTGATACATGAAGCACAGGGAAATCTCGATGCCGCACGGGCAGATTTACAAAACTGTCTCAACCTTAAAGATGACTTTGATAGAGCGCGAAAAGCACTCTTCAGAATCAATGAAGCGAATTAAAGTTCGCTTCTTATAGCTTTTGTATCCGTTGTCTATATACCTTATCACTAATATCAGTCAGCACAACAATGTAGGTACCTGAGGTCATAAAACTCATATCTATAACATGCGCTGTCGTACTCAGTAGCGTCTTACCCTGCAGATCCACAATCTGAGCAGAGGCTAACTGAAATTCTGCGGGTATAGTCACCGTGTTAGCTACAGGATTAGGGTACAAGGCTACAGTATTAGCTGCGACATCCGACGTAGAAGAAGCACTTGCCTCAGGAAAAGTAAAGGCATCACTTGTTGCACCATCACCACCAGAACTGCCATTGGCATTATTGGCTTGTCCAGAGACGTAGAATGTTACATCACCTGCATTGCTATCCGGTGCCGTCCAGGTCATAGTTAAGGTATCAGCAGGTAATCGTCTATTGTGTTCCACATACTGACGACCACCTATCATGATATCTCCGATACCAGTCTGGAAATCAGTGAAAGAATTGACAGAATTTTCTGTGCCATCTTCTAGACATACCATCTGGAAGCCATAGCCGCCAGGTAGTCCCGTTGCATTTATCTTCAGTGTTACCGTGTAAGTCTCAGAAGGAATATACTCTGTAACCTGAGTACCAGAATCATCAAACATTGCGAAAGCTAGCATAGGAGAAAATGCGCCAGAGGCATGACATCCTGGTCTGTTACATGTTTGGCCACTCTCGCCAGGAGCACCAGTAGCTCCTTGATTTCTCTGTGAACCAAATCCCCCAGAGAATGATGTCATCATTATTCCCGTTAGGATGATAACACCAAATAGTAAATATTTTTTCATAAAGTAATTTTGTAATAATTCTAGACTTTAAGGAGTATTAGTTATGCCTTATAGGAAAGGAGAACAATTATACTTAAATGTGACTTGATATTAAAATCTCCATAATTCTAAACTTAAAAGTATTGTAAGCTATAAACTTGGATATTCAAATTTCAAGATTTTAAACAATTGATTATCAAAGCATTATCCGAACGACATCAGTTCTGCATAGCGCAATCAAAATCAATTAATGTCGGCTGTAATTTGTCCAGGCATTGCTGTAAAGTGTTTTGTAAAGCAGTCCTGAATGGAGTTGTAATAAAGCATCCTCAACATCTTTATTTCTAATGTAACTTGAAGTTAGTAGTTCTTAAATAGATTAAGCCGAATCTGTAGTTTACGCAATGTTATAATTTTATCTTCATAGAATAATAGTTGCCAATCATGATGAAAAATAAATTAATTCTCTCCGCTCTAATTGCTATACTTTTTATTTCATGTAATAAAAGAATACATCAACATTCTAGTACACCTCTCAGTCGTGCACAACTTATAGAAAAGTATCAGTTTAATTGGATGAGTAAATTCTCAGAAGGGAAAGCTCTAGTTTATAACAACAATGATTGTTATGTAATAGACGAATACGGAAATAAGTTATTTGACTTTCCTTACATGGGTGATGAATTAAATTTTAACAATAACTATGCAATCATACAAGATGGATTATACAAAGGCGTGATTGATCAAGAGGGAAAGCTAATTGTACCGATAGACTATTTAAGTATCAGAAAGGGATGTCCTGAACTAAATAAAGCAACAACCAAAAACCTGTCAAACGGCTTTCTTGATATAACAAGAAATACTTTTCACCAGCTAGACTCATTGTATGACTACGCATACCCCATATCTACAGAATTAATTTTTGATAAAAAAGATGGCAAATCGGGACTCATAAATAATCAGGGTACTGTCATTGTTCCTTACATATATAAATCTATATCGCCACTTCATTCAGGAGGACTCAAAACAAAAAGAGATAATCATTATGGTATTATAAATGGTAAGAATGAAATACTAACACCATTCATGTATGATAACATGATACAAGAGAAAAAAAGAGATATACACATTATAGTGTCTCTTGATGGGAAGAAAGGAATCATAGATGAAAACAATAAGATTTTACTACCTATAGAATATAATGAGCTTAGTGAATTAAGTAATAATTACATAAGGTTTGTTAAAGGGACTGAATCTGGCTATTTAGATGAAAACTTACAGTCAGTTGTTTATGAAGGAAGCAACAACACAAATATGGTGTCTAAGCACTTAAGTGTCTTCGAAGAAAACGGCAAAAAAGGTGTTAAATATCTAGATGGGCAAATTGTTCAAAATGCCATTTTTGATGATGTAAGGAAATATAATCGTACGCAGATAGAAGTAAAAAAAGATGGTCTTTTCAATATGTTATCAGATAAAGGTCAATTAATCTTTGACCAATATTATGATAGGATACATGGAGTAGGTGATTTTGCCAAGGTTCAAAAAAATGGAAAATGGGGCCTTAAGACAAAATGGAACAATGACATTATTGATATTGCCTATGACAACATTAAAGTTGAAAAGGGTGCAATAATAACAAATAATGGAAAACCCTATTTTGGAACATTTGGCTTATTTGATTATAACGGTACAGAGATACTTGAAACCAAATACGAAAGTATAGAAAGCCATGCTAATGTTTTTATAATCAATGGCCAAGATAGTTGTATGGTTCTCTCAAGAAATTTCAAAAAATTATACGAAGGCAAGGGCAGGCTTCTAAAAACACAATTTCAAGACAATAGGCACCTTTTTATTCTAGTCAAAAATGACAAGGACTACCTTCTAAATCTTATCACCAATCAGGAAAGTTCGAAAGGATATCACGACATTAGTGAATTAGCATTTTTAGAAAACTACTTTACGGTTTTCTCAAGTATTTTCAATGGTGGAATCATGGACTCAGAGGAAAATTTAATTTTAGATACAATATATATTGGTATAACTCCAATAAATAAAAAGTATATTAAAGTACAATCTTCCGAAGGAGTAGCACTATATAATAATAAAATAGAGCAAATTATTCCTCCTAAATACAGCGACCTTAATTATGTTGATGATAATTTTATAATTACAGAGAAAGAGTGGTTAAAAGGTGCTGTCAACATTAAGGGAGAAGAACTTATAGAAGTTAAGTATGCAAAGGTTAAGCAGGCTTTAGGAAATAAATATGTTGTAGCCATCAAAGATAAATATGGCCTAATTGATTCAAATGATAAAGTCTTGGTTGATTTTGAGTTTGATAAAATATGGACTTATCAAGACCCATTTATTATTGTGAGTAAGAATAATCTGCAAAAGATTGTAAATGTAAACACAATGGAAATGACACCAGAGTTTGATGAAATATATCATTGTTCAAAATCCAATGCCATAATTAAAGCAGATGAGAAGTTTGGACTAATGAATACGAATGGCGAGATTATCATCCCTCCTATCTGTGAAAATATAAGATGTAAAAAAGTGAGAAAACAAGGCCTTGATCCTATGCAATTTAAAGTTAAGCTTGAAGATAAGCGACTACTTGGTTATACAATTACTTATAAAGGGCACACATTTAGTTTGAATGCTAATTTGGAGTGCATGAAGGATTGCCCAGATGAAAGCATACTTTCAGAACTAGAATTAGTGACGAATTAATAGTGCTTTAAATCCTAAACCCTTCATAATCATGTCAAAATCCAACACCTCTTTTTGGACCTTCACCGTTGCTTTGGCTGGCTTTTTATTTGGATTCGATACGGTAGTTATTTCAGGAGCGAACCTACCCATCAAAGCGCTTTGGAATACTTCTCCGGCTTTTCATGGATGGTTTATTATGTCTATGGCCTTGTGGGGGACAGTCATCGGCGCCTTGCTGGGTGGAATACCGACGGACAAGATTGGTAGGAAGCGGACGTTGTTTTGGATAGGGATATTATATACCATCTCTGCTTTAGGATCTGCCTTGGCTATGAATCCATATATATTTTCTGTAGCCAGATTTATAGGAGGCTTAGGGATAGGCGCATCCAGTGTAGCGGTTCCTATATACTTAGCAGAACTGTCCTCTAAAGACCAAAGAGGTTCTATCGTCGCTAGATATCAGTTTATGATAGTCTTCGGAATCTTCATTGCATTCTTTTCTAACTATTTACTGAAAGGCGTGGGTGGTGCTAATGATTGGCGCTGGATGCTCGGCATAGAAGCTGT
>CAZIMH010000081.1:0-10939 GCA_964540155.1 uncultured Saprospiraceae bacterium | reverse complement strand
TTAGGGGTCAAAAAGGAGAGGTATCCTTCAAAAAACTGTTAGATTTCTCTTAGTAGCTAAAAGCCGATAGGTATGTATTTTTATTCTACAGAGCCAAAAACAGCTCTATACAAAGGTAGATGATAATTATGACTCAAAGGGTGGGTAAGCAGGTATACCAATAAAAGAAAAGGAGGCCATTGCTACCAACGACCTCCTTTCACTCACTTTGTTGTTATCTTTTTATTCTTCTATTCTGGACCTTAATTCAGAAGGGGTATTCATCTCTGAATCATCTGTTCTGTTAAAATCGATACCTGTGATATAATATTTCTTGACGACTTTATGACCGATCGAGGCTCGCTGCGTAGGCATTTTTTTCAAGGTTGATTTTCTCATCTTATTCGGTACTTCAGAATCAAAACCTTTCATGTAAGCCTGATTATCTGTCCCTAGAACAGTATCTATTTCAGTGCCATCTAATATGACTTCGGTCGGTGCTCCATTAATAAGAATAACTGTTTGGCTTTGGGCTGTAAGACTAAATCCGCTAATAAGCGTTGCGATTATAAAAACTGATTTAAACATAGAATAAGTTTTTAAACGGTTAACACAAAACCACTTCTTCATCTGCACAACATAAATACGAATGAAATCAAGAAATAGTTTATCGAGCAGACGGAAATAATGCATAGACTACAAGAATGGGGGATAACCATGAAGCGGTACTCTTGGAATACCCTTAGGAGCTTGGCTTCCTTTTATAGGCGTTTTCATACTGGATAGCAAAAAAGCAAATAATAGCAGCACTCAAAAAATAGAACGGCCCTATCTTATCCGCTTCCAAAAGCTCATTCATAAAAAGGGTAAGGCTGATGAGAAAGTGGCAAGTCATGGCGGCCATTAAGAGTCCTTTATCTGATGGATTAGATAAAAGATGATAGACTCTTTCTCCTATGAACAGTGGTATAAATGTAAGACAGAGCATGATGACTAACCCTGGCACACCTTGTTCTACCGTAACCATCATATAGTTATTATGAATACCTGATTTCTCAGGATTGTCGCTGACATAGGTTTCGAAACTACTCACAGTGTATGGGCGATAATTAGAGTAGAATGTTGCAGGTCCAAAGCCAGTTATTGGTTTTTCCTTTATCATATGTGCCCCTGCTATCCACCTATAGAATCTTTCTACGGTGGAGATGTCCTCTAGCTTAGACGTCGCCTCTAACAAATTATCGAATTTCTGATGTGTGATTGTTTTTTCGAAATCTGGAGAGTAGTTTAAATAATTGCTATCGACGGTTAAGAATGCAGCAAGACCAAGCACCGCAATCAAAGCAGTAAGAACGGCTATTTTTAGAAGTTTCCATGATATGATAAAGTAGAAAATAACGGCAAGTACCAAGGCCATCTGAGCAGCTCGGGTATAGCTGAAATAGATGCCTATAAGCAAAGCACTTAACATCATAAATCGCACTAGCGGCCAAGTCTTAAATTGATGTTTCATCAGATAGACATAATACGGTATAAATACGAGTAGCATGATGCCATAGTTAACCGGATTTCTGAATATAGGTCGGACGACAAAATCAGAACTGGCAAAAGAAAAACCTTTCCCGGCATGCCGCACGGTGACATACAATATGGCAAGGAGTATAAATGGCGCCATCCTTCTAAATATCAACTCAAACTCACTTCTATCCTTCATAATCATCAGTGGAAAAAAGTAGAAGGGAACCACATACCAAATCTTGGCCAATAAATATTTAAACGAGATAAGAGGATAAGTAGAAGCCAATCCAGTTAAGGCTATCCATCCGATATGCACAATGAAAAGTAACGATATCGGATGTGTGATGATTCTTTTGTCTAGAGTATGGCCCCTCGTGATTAGATACAATAAGGCTAATCCCACCATGGTGGCCATCATAGGCTCTGTAGGAAGATCTGTGCCTAAACTGCCAAGAGAAACCTCCACTGAGAAGGGCAAAATCATAAAGAAAAGGTAGAAGAGCCCTTTAGGATGTTGGACACAAAAATAGGCGTACAATATACCGATGGGAATGACCATGGGCATTGGGTTGTATACCAAGGTACTTATGAGGCCACACACAATAATTAGACTTGCAAAGACAAGGAACAGCTTATGCTCTAGAGAAAAAGTAGCTTTTATATCAGACCTTGATAAGGACATATATAAGCTGCCTGATTAGGACTTTATTTTTTTGAACTGATCTCTAATTAGTACCCAGAGACACATCAACAAAGAGGTTAACCCCGCTACCATTATCACAAGAATAGACCGCTTAGGTCTGGATTTGTAGGGAGGAGATTCTGCGTGTTCTATTATATGTATGGCGGCGAAGTCAGCTTCGTAAGCTTCTCTGAGAGAGGAAATCTGCAATTGGCCTACAGTCAGTTGAGCGCCCAAATCTCTGGTAGATCTTTCCAGATACTTGACGATAGGGTGACCCAAATTGAAATTGGAGACATCCTTTTTCAGTTTGACCAGTAATTTTTCATACCCTAACTTTTTAGCCTGAATCTTAGCTATGGAATCTGGTTCTATTCCTGGTGTATTACGTAATATAGAAAGGACGCCTTCGGCTTTGAGTACTTCACCCTCTGCCTTGACCAGACTAGAGCCGTAAGCTTCACCTTGCGTATCACTACTGAAGATGCCATACTTTTGTTTCACCTTCATCAGGCTATCTATTAGATGATTGTATTCATTTTGTTTTTTGGCCTGAACATTTTCGAAAGCAGAGAGCCGTTTTTGGAAGCTGGCCTTAATGACATTCTGAGCTAATTCATTTATTTTATCCCTCGCTACATTAGCTACGGCGGCTGCAAAATCAGGATCCTTGTCTTCTACAGAAAGCCTAATCGCATCATATTTAGTCTTATCCGCTGTGTAGAGCTTATTCAGTTTGAGATTTAATTTGTGGCGTGCCAGTTCTGCATCCCTGTCTATGTCATAGTGGTCATAGAGATTAAATTTCTCAGTCAGATAATTTTTAAGCGAGTTGGACTTGGAGATGGAGAATAACCGATCCATATCTTCACCGGATCCATAGATATACTTTCGGTGATTAGTAGGACCGACAGGCACAGGATCAGATAAGTCAGGGCTAGCCGCATAGAATAAGGTGCTGGCTTCGTAGTAATTATCTAATGTCAAGGAGGCGCCTGCAGTAAGGACTGCAGCTATAAAACCTGCGCCGAGAATGTACGTTTTCCACTTATATAACAAAGTGATTACATCCAGCAGATTTTCGTTTTGACTCATTCAGTAGGGATGTTTTAGTAAGACCTTAGTTTTCGTTTGCTAGGTCTAAACGTATAAACCTTAGCAAAAATGATACAACAAGCGACAAACTTACGGCTATAACCGCCTCTAGCATCCAATGCAATGATAGAAAATTGTATACACTATAGGTAAAAAGTACAGTCAAGAGTATAAAACTGAGCATTTTGGCACCAAAACGCCTTTGAATAGATAAGTCAAACTTCTTGAACGATATGATAACCTGGCCGATAAACACCATGTATTGTGTAGCCAAAGTGGCTATGACTGCCCCTTGTGCTTGCATCTTGGGAATCAAATAAATGTTCAAACTCCAATTGACGAGGATGCCTGCAATCAGAAGCTTGTTCAGTTCTTTAAATTGTCCAGAAGCTGAAATAAGAGAACCAAAAACATAAGACAAGCTCATCGCCCAAAAACAAACCATTAGCAGCCTGAATATTTCTATATGCCCATCATCTATGTCGCTATATATAAGGTGCATAATGTCAGAAGCATACCACCAGCAGAGTGCTGCTATAGGCGTAGCAATGGAGAGTAGGATGCCAGCAGCATTGCGTACTAGTGGACTGACCGCTATCTTTTCTTTAAGCTGACGAGCATACATGGGTATCAGTAGAACAGCAAATAGATAACCTATGATATTAGCCGCATCCATTAATCTGAATCCCCGGGCATATTTACCAGCAGCCGCGCCACCATCTTTAAGCATACGTTCTAGCATCACCCCATCCATACGCGTATACATAGACATGAGAAAAATGACAAGAGCGAAGGGTATACTCTTCTTGAGAATATTCCGAAATTCAATATGACTGAAACGGATGCTTAGTTTGAATTTTTGGCTGAGTAGAACCAAGGCAATCACAATGGCAATCGAGAGTGCAATCACCTGACTCCAAATAAACTTCTCTATTGTGATAGACTTCAAGGCATACAGGTAGTATCCTATAAAGAATATCATGAGTAACTTATCCAGTGCAGATAGCCAACTCTCCGTGGCGTAAGATGCCAGGGCGGAAAAATGACTTCTGATATACTGATAGAAGGTCAGTAAGGCCATGATAAGACCAATAGGCCATAACAATCTGAGATATTCTATAGGATATCCAAGCCAACTCCCTACGGACATCAAGAGGATAAAGTAGACTAAGGTCAATATAATCTTGAGACCGAGCACATTAGCAAATTGACTGGCCACTGTCTCGTTGTTCTGGGAAACATGCTTGGAGTTGTAATTATGGATGCCCATATCCAGAATAATCTGGAATAAGAAACTGAAATTATATAGGGCAAAGAATACACCATAGGATTCGTCCCCAAGCACATCTTGTATCTTAGCATCTATACCGAGCACATATATTGGTTTAATGAGCAGGTTGATACCCAGTAAAAGCAATATATTTTTTGTGAACTTTACTTGCAAGTGGTTGATGCCTTTAGTACGAGCTTCAAAGCTACGCAATTAGGCCTTTGTAAGCTTTAACAGGATGAGTGAAGAGAATTTGATAATTTGGAATCACAATCAGTCATTATTATGCGAGGAAGTATTCTATTACGGATGATTATTATGCTAGGCATCTACGGTGGCCTAAGCTTCTATGGTGGGGAGTTAGGATGGAAAATCCTTTATCCAGTAAGGCTATTTGTCACTTTTCTACATGAATTTGGACATGCGATAGGTGCAGTCATTACTGGCGGATCGGTCCTAGATGTCCAGATTAATGCGGATGGCAGTGGCTTTACTAAGTCTATGGGGGGTAATCGCGCGATAACCATAATGGGTGGTTATTTAGGGAGTGCCCTTTTTGGCAACATACTATTCTACATAGGGGCAAAAGGTAAGAAAATGGTCAAACCAATGTTGGGTATTGTTATCCTTTCTATGATAGTCACTGGATTTGTTTGGTTCAATTCGGTCTATACCACCTGTGTATTGATTGGATTTTCATTGGTTTTTGCCTTTATCATGATGAAAACCAACTTTGGCTCAGAATTACTGATGTTCTTGGGCTTGGCCAGTGTCCTCTATATTATTCAGGATTTTAATGTTGGTCCTACTTCAGACTTGAAAGCCTATGAGGAGGTCATGGTGGTACTGCCTGCTCAGGTATGGATGTATATATGGCTGGGAATTGCGATTCTATTACTACTATTCAATCTTAAAATGTTGCTCAAATCTGACCCAAATAGTGACGATTACGCTGAATTATAGGGTAAACCCTTAACAGCATCCAAGTATCTGAGAACGTTTTCAACATAACTAACAAATATTTATTCCAAGACAGTAAATATTATTTAGTGCTTTCGTCTCTTAAAACTGATTTTGATTATCTTTATGCTATTCCCAATACGCATTGGGTTTCATAAACTAAAAGCAAGATTCTACTGTAATGGTAGAGTCTTTTTTATTTCATGGTAGATATAAAATCATTGTGGGTTGGTGATAAATGTCGAATAATTAGTAGTGGGCGGATTGGTTTATTTAAAGGCCTCAAAGGCAAACGTGCACGTATAGAGGTAGCAGAAAAGATATTCTTAGTCTCTTCTTCTAATTTAGAACTCTACACTGAGCCTGAATCCAAGCCCCAAATTTATTTCGAAGAAGCGCCAGCTGAATCACCCACTTTTCATGAATTTAAATCTAGTCTTGACCTCCACATCATAACCTTAGCCCCTCACCTAGCGAATGAATTGCCGATTAGGATTTTATCTTATCAAAAGCAGGCATTGGCCCGGTTTCTAGATGCAGCAGAGAGCAAGGGCGCTAGGATATTGACCATAATCCATGGCAAAGGCAGAGGGGTATTGAAATCAGAAGTTATACATGAATTGAAAGGACGATCTTCAGTCAAAATTTACTTTGACATACATGACGGCGGCGCAGTAGAGGTACATTTAAAGTAGAGATGAAGCTTAGCTAAGTGCTTATCTCATGACCTTGACAAAGGTATTGAGGAGTAGATTAGATTCTGAATTAAGCAATTTTTCCAGCGCATTATCCGCAGCTTTAGAGATAGAATCTAAATTATTGACAACATTTTTGAATTCTGATGAATGTGCGCAAGTGCCTTCTACCTCTGTGAATTTGCCAAGCATAGACAACATTGGACCAAGCTCTTTTTCCTTCCGCTTTCTTAGCGTTTTTCTAAACACATTCCAAAAATCCTTTTCAGCTTCATAGAAATCCTTGCGCTCTCCTGGCTTAGATTTACGATACACCAAACCCCAATCGATTAAAGCTCTTAAGTTCATATTGGCATTGCCTCTGGAGATTTTGAGCTCACTCATAATCTCTTCAGCAGACATTAATTCAGGGCTGATGAGTAATAAAGCATGGATATGGCCCATGGTTCTACAAATACCCCAGTTACACCCAAGTTCTCCCCAAGTGTTTATAAACTGTTCTTTTGCGTTTTGTATTTCCATGAATCCACCTGAATAGATTATCAACACAATGTCAATAGATACATTGCTTAATTGTTGAAAGTCCTTGTGTTAAAACACATTTTTATTGAAATGGTTGTCTTTCAACTGATAGATTTGATATCTACTTCTTATTTGCTCTTATAGAAAGGAAGTTTTACCACTTTCGCTTCCATCACTTTATTTCTGATTTTAATCCCTATCGATTTGCCTTTTTTTGAATAGGCCTTTTTTACATAACCCAGACCGATAGGGATACCTAGAGTAGGGGACATAGTGCCTGAGGTGACTGTTCCTATGGTTGAGCCATTTTCATCTACTATATCATACCCATTTCTAGGGACTCTCTTATTATCTACGACGAATCCTACCAGCTTCTTGGAGAGGCCTTCCTCCCTCTGAGATACAAAAATGGACTTCGAGAAAAAGGCTGTTTCCTTAGTTGTTTTGGTAATCCACCCAAGTCCGGCTTCTAATGGAGAGGTTTCGCTGTTTATATCATTACCATAGAGGCAGTATCCCATCTCTAAGCGCAGCGTATCACGGGCGCCTAGTCCAACCGGACGAATGCCTTCTTCAGCGCCTGCTTCCATTAGCGCTTTCCACATATGGACGGCATCTTGGTTATTTAGATATAATTCAAAACCACCAGATCCCGTATATCCTGTGGCTGATATGATAACATCCTTGACACCGGCTACTTCCCCATTTGCAAAATAATAGAAGGGGATCTGACTCACTTTCACAGAAGTCAATTTTTGTAATATCTCTGATGATTTAGGGCCTTGAAGCGCAAGTAGGGCCATATTATCAGACTTGTTGGTTATAGTGACGCCTTGGTCATTGGCGTTTTGTATCCAACTGAGGTCCTTCTCTATATTGCTTGCGTTCACGACCAGCATATATTCATTGTCGGTGGTCCTATAGATAATCAGATCATCTATGATTCCTCCAGTCTCATTAGGCAGACAACTATATTGGGCCTGACCCACAGCAAGCGTGGAGGCATCATTAGAGCTGATTTTTTGTATCAAATCCAATGCCTTATCCCCCTTTAGAAAGAATTGGCCCATATGGGATACGTCAAATAGACCAGCTGCTGTCCTCACAGCCTTATGTTCTTCATTGATAGTGGTATAACTCACTGGCATATTATAACCAGCAAAGGGCATCATTCTGGCACCTAAGGATACGTGCAGCGCAGTTAAGGGTGTTTCTTTCATTTCTATATTTCCGATAAAGATTAAATTATTATAAATGAGAGATGATGATGTCTGTAATTTTATCTCCTACTTGGATATTATGCACAACATCCATCCCTTCTGTAACTTTCCCAAAAATAGAATATCGGCCATTGAGGTGAGGTGTGGGTGAGTGGGTCACAAACCACTGAGTAGACTCAGTATTTGGCCCTGCTGAAGCCATCCCCACATAGCCTTCCTCGTCATAACATCGTGGACCTAATTCTGAGTGAATTACATAATCCGCCCCACCGTAATTGTCTCCACGTGGGCTTCCAGTCTGAATTACAAAATTGGGGACGACCCTGTGAAAAAACATATTATCAAAATAATCACTCTCCGCTAGGCCGATGAAATTCTGAACAGACTCAGGGGATTCACTGGGAAAGAAACTAATCGTGAATATACCCCTTGTGGTTTTGATGATGGCTTTGGTGTTATCTGTTACCTCCTGTAATTTATTCCAATCTATGGGTTTAAAAGTGGTGGCTTGTGTTACGGTTGGTTTATTGACACCTCTTATATGCGCCAATGCTCTTTCTACCGCATGAATACTTTCCAGTTGTTGTGGAGCTTTCAGACCAGCCAATGCTTCCTTCAGAAAGTTTGTAGAATCTATAAGAGGCTTTAATTGACTTTCTGGATTTGCTATAATATCAGCGCCAACCCCAGTCATGCCTTCATCATTGAGTGTCATTTGTTCTTGTATGAATGCCAATACTTTTCGTCTTGTGGATCTGGCCAGCGTCTGATGGATGGTATTGAAATCTTTATGAGATAAGATGGTGCCCAAGGCTTCTAAGGCCGCAGTCTTGATGATAATATTTGTGGTCGTGTCTGCGTAGGACAATAAATATTTGCTATTAGAGGGGTCATGCCCTAGTGCTTTTAGATATCCGATTTTAGCATAAGGGTTGGTCTCCTTAGACAACGCTTGCTGAACTTGCCAGCGAGTAGCGTTTTTAGTTTTCTCATAGTAATGAGGCAATTGCTTGAATACACTCTCATATATGGCAGTTTTTATTGGAGTCGGGATACTGTCTTTGGCTATATCCCTGTATTTATAAGCATCACCAGGTGTACCATTAGTGGCTACATAGTCTGCTGCTTTTCTTGCAATATGGATATTATCGGACCTGAGCGCTTCCAGGATAGTAGGTAGTACTAATTCATGATCATAACTGCTCAGACTTCCTAGGATATTACACTTGACCCTATAATCTTGTTCCAATGACATTTGTGACAATAGGGTAGTAAGTATTTCAGGATCCGACGTATTCTTAAGCGCTGTAGCTAAGGCCATTTTTATATAAGAATCGCTTTCATCTACGAAGGCTTCCGCGATCTGGAACTTGACCTTGTCTATATTAATGTTTTGGGTTCTTGCTAGGTAATGAGCAGCATATAACCTTGCTAAGTCCGTATATATTGGATTTCTTACGGCATCTACGGCCCTTTGGACGATGTCAGGATCTGATATTCCTCTAAGGCCAAACTGATATAAGCTTTTCATTTGACCTTCTATCAGCAAGGTATCCTGCTCTCTATATCCCTCTGCTGAGGCTATAAAAGAGGCTATGTTTTGCTTAGAAATTTTGCCTAGTGCCGTGAGCACTGCACCATTGGCTGCATTATCCACAGACATGGTATCCCGCTGTCTGAATCCGGCGATAAGCGCTTGCTCTGATTCTGAATTTCCTTGTTGTCCTAAGGCATACGCCACCATCGACCTTACCTTGACCACAGGATCATCCAGCATGGAATGCAATTTAGCCAAAGCAGAAGGTGCAGGAATGGAGGCAAATGCCCTGGCGGCGAGGTATCTGATTGTAGGATCATTAGAATCTAGTAATCCCACTAAGCTATCTATATCACTAGCAGCTTGATAGTTTATCACTTCTTGGAAGGTGGTGGTTCCATGCGTAAGCGTGACCTCAGTAAGAACCTTACCCGAATCTGGCACACACTGGACAAAGACCGTACACAGGCTCAAAAAGGTAAACAAGATGAAAATATAGGATCGCATAAAGAATTAAGTTAACTGTATTAAAACCAGTGAGTCAAAAATATCTCTTTCGGTTACATATTTAACTATATATAAGCCTATAATCCAATAAGGAGTCATCCTAATAAGTTGTATTTTTAACCCTAATCTTGTCTAATAATCTTCCCTACCTGTCTTGTGAGCGATTTTATTATTGGTTAACAATGTTCATCTTTATAATTGAATATCAAACATATCTAGTTATGAAATATATATACACATTCGTTTTTCTATTTCTTTTATCCTCTAATTTGTGGAGCCAGAGATTGGTATCTTTCGAATATCTAAGCACCACTTCAAGTGACATACTTAACGGACAACTTCCTATCCTCAGTGCGATTAATGACATAGACCTTTATAGTGTGGTATATATAACCCCAGATGCTTTAGGCAATGACCATGAAGCGTCTGGCCTGGTCTGTGTCCCTGTTGCAGACCAGAGGACATCTTATCCTCTGGCTTGTTATCAGCATGGAACAGTACAGGGACGGAATGATGTCCCTTCTATGCAAGCGGGTGGTCATACCTTGACTATCGCCTTCGCTTCTAGAGGATATGTGGTGGCGACACCTGATTTTGTAGGATTAGGCATATCTCCAGGCGTACATCCTTACATCCATGCAGACACGGAGGCATCAGCAGCTGTGGATTTGCTATTAGCTACACAAGAGATGTTGAATGATCCTACCTTTGATAACATTGTTCTTAATGACCAATTGTTTATTTCTGGATACTCACAAGGAGGTCATGCGGCTATGGCTTTACATAGAGCTATAGAACTGGATAATGCAGGTGGCTTCGAAGTGACGGCCTCTGCACCAATGTCTGGACCTTACAGTGTATCAGATGCTATGGTAGATTTTACGCTAAGTGGTGACCCTTATGAAACGGTGTCCTACATTGGATGGTTGACCTTGGGATATCAGGTGGCCTATC
>CAZIMH010000080.1:0-10967 GCA_964540155.1 uncultured Saprospiraceae bacterium | reverse complement strand
ATTGGAATTTAATTAGATGTGCTAATTCGAGTAGATTATTTAGGTTTGATTCAATTAAATTAAGAGAAGAAAATCTTGTGTCTTATTTATTCAATCAATGTTATTTATTAGATAGTTATATCGGAATTTTCTCAATTTATTGGCTTTAATTTAATTGATTTCATCATCATAGAAATTAAAATTACTCTTATCCCAATCTATTACTAATCCTGTAGCCAATTGCTTTACAATATTTGTACCATACATTAACTCTGTGAGATAAAGACTAGCATGAAAAGATTTGGCGCCGCCCGCTGAAGTAATGTATTTTCCATCTCTTACGAATAGTACATTTTCTTTGACCTTTAGATGAGGAAATTGTTTTCTATATGATTCTACATCGCTAGGAAATGTGGTAGACCATACCTTATCTAATAGCCCTGTTTTTGCTAATAAGAAGGCACCATCACAGTGAGAGGTTACCCATTCAGCCTTATTACTAGCCATAGTTAGAAACTCAATAAGTTTTTTGTCTTCCAAATCGGCATCCATACTGTGCTCCGCAGCGGGTACTACGAGTATGTCTATTTGTGGAATAGTATCTAAATAATTATAATCTGGCTTTATTCTTAATCCCTCGAAAGTGGTTACAAGATTACTTGTATTAGATATCGTAAACACATCCATGGCTTTAATCCCCTCACGGTATTGAGTATGTTGGAATATATCCATTGGTGCTGTTAATTCAGTGTTATAAGTGCCTGGAAGCAACAATATCCCCACCTGATATCTGTCCGTATGATGAATAAAGGATTGCGATTTCTTTTCGAGATTATTTGTATGTTTTTCTGGAGTCTGGCAACTACTCAGGAGTAAAACTAGCCAAAAGATATTCTTGGTCATTCTTTGCATAGTTTTGGATTTTTTCTAGACAGGATTTGTATAATAGCGATGCTTGAAAAGATATTCCTTCAGTGGGAAAGATAAGTTAAAGGTAATCTAGAATGAAGCTATATCAAAGGGCATAAAAAAACCTCGTACAAATGTCATTTGAACGAGGTAATAAAGTGTGGGCGATGAGAGACTCGAACTCCCGACCCCCTCGGTGTAAACGAGGTGCTCTGAACCAACTGAGCTAATCACCCTAAGTATACTTAAAACAATGAAATCATTATTTCAAAGCGACTGCAAATATAGATGCACCTACAACGACTAGCAAATTATACTCCAAAATAATTATGCTTAATTAATTTCGAGGTATGAAAGACATAAACCCTTGGAAAACAATTAGTTCTGATAAGATATATTCTAATCCGTGGATAGATTTATATCACAATAAGGTGATTACACCTGGCGGAAATGAAGGAATATATGGGAAGGTTCACTTTAAAAACATTGCTGTAGGGGTTATTCCACTGGATAAAAATGGAAACACCTACATTGTAGGACAGTACCGATATACCTTGGACCAGTATAGTTGGGAGATACCGGAGGGCGGTTGTCCAGAAGGCCAGAAACCCATTAATGCCATTAAGAGAGAACTAAAAGAAGAAACTGGACTATCTGCCTCCAAATGGCAAAAGGTTATGACCCTACACACTTCTAACTCCGTCTGTGATGAGGTCGCCTATCTATATGTTGCTACAGGGCTCTCTGAAGGTGCTGCAGAACCCGAAGATACCGAAGAATTGGATGTAAGAAAACTACCCTTTACAGAATTGGTTGCTATGGTTCATCAAGGCAAAGTCACTGATGCAATGTCGGTAGCGGCCATTCTAAGAGTCAATTACCTGTTGAACCAAGGAGAATTGTAACGTAAAGGTCTATCCTGCCCATTTTGTGAAGCCCATTTTCCCATGAAGGAAATCTGCAAGATACATCTGTTCCACCTGACCAGGTGTGGGTATGAGTTTAGCTGAGATACCTAGATGAGAATAATCCATAATAGAAGTGTAGCCGGATCGACTAATAATCTCTCGGCTACTTAGTAAAATATCATTGATTATCTGGGAAGATGCTAGAGAATAGGTTTTCCAATGAGCGGGCACTTGATTATCTAATGGAGGCAGCTTATCTGTACCTCTGACAAGGCAAATATTAGCTTTAGATGGAAGAAAATGATTAATTAATTGTCTTTCCAGTCTTGTTCTGGCAGGTTCAGGTCCTGATAGGATAATCGCAGTGTCAAAATCATATTCTTGTCCATTGGATTTCCCTTTTTCCATTCTGGACAGTGGCCCTATAAACTTCTGATTATTGACATTTGGATTGAGGCTTAGTGCACCAGAAAGCGTTCTTTCCTTTGAGTCTGGCACCCAACAAGTGTCGAATGCATTCAAAATTCTAGTATTAAAATTGTTTAATAAACACTTTAGCCATGGTTGTTTGCATTGGATATTGAGCTGATGAGAGATAATAATACTCTTAATATCAGGACATCTGAATCCAAATCTGCTGTCTGAAATGATGAGTTGGGGCTTATATTTTTTGCAAAGGCGTCGAGCTTGTCGATGTTCCTTTATTATAGCTGTTAATACTTTGAATCCATTACGAATCAGTATGCTAGATAGGGTAGTGCCATGATACTTAACATTATAGGAGGCGAGCACTTCAGATTTAAGACTAGGAAATTCCTGCTGAAGTAGTGTAAGGGATTCACCATCCCCGCATAGGATAACCTCGATATTATTATCTATAAGTTGTCTGATAATAGGGATACATCTAGTGGCATGTCCCAATCCCCAGTTTAAAGGAGCGATGATGACGGTGCTACAATCAGATGGTATCAAAGCCATCATAAGTTTAATTAGAACCTATTCTGATTTCATCATTAAACTTATTCAGAAACTTATATTGGGTTATTTGGAGGGCATTGTCTGAGAATAGCTTAATCCATCTTTTGTGCTCCATATACCACTTCATCTGCTTAGTATAGATGCCTTTTTTAAAGTATGTATAGAGCAATGGATTGACTTTTAGCGAGATAGCCGCATTAGGATAAGTCTCTATAATAAATTTAAGATGTCTTTCTATCTCATCAGGAAGCAGCTGGGTTGGTTCTATTTTACCAGAGCCATTACAAGAAGGGCAAGTCTCTGAAGTGTTGATTTTCAGTTCTGGCTTTACACGCTGCCTAGTTATCTGAATCAGTCCGAACTTACTTAGAGGCAATACGGTATGTTGTGCTCTGTCAGCCGCCATGTACTCCTTCATCCTTCCATAGAGGATATTCTTGTTCTCTTTATTGCGCTGATCTATGAAGTCTATAATGATTAATCCTCCGAGGTCTCTAAGTCTAAGCTGCCTTGCTATTTCCTTAGCGGCGTCTAGATTTACCTTTAGGGCGGCGGCTTCTTGATCTCTGATCTGTGCTTTGGGACCACTGTTCACATCTATAACATGCATGGCCTCCGTATGCTCTATGACAAGATAGGCTCCACTGGCCATGGTCGGCGTCTTAGAGAAGCTTGATTTAATTTGTTTGTTGATGCCAAAGTTGTCGAAGATTGGTTTCTTTCCTTTGTATTGTGAAAGAATTTTTACCTGGTGGGGAGCAACATTTTGAAGATAATTTTTGGTGTCATCAAACATGTCTTTGTCATCGAGGACGACTCTGTTGAATGAATCATTTAGTATATCTCGCAGAAACCCTCTTGTTTTGTCTACTTCGCTAAGTACCTTATCAGGTTTGCTAGAGCTGCCAAGACCCTCAGTAATTGTTTGCCACTTTTTAGTAAGGTTACTGATTTCATCGTGTAAGTCAGCAACTTTTTTTCCTTCTGCAGCAGTTCTTATAATAATGCCAAAGTTCTTTGGTTTGATGCTTTCTACGAGCACTTTTAGCCGTTTTCTTTCCTCAGCCTGGACAATCTTCTTAGAGACAGAAACATTGTTATTAAATTGCGTCATGACCATAAATCGTCCAGCAAGTGTGATTTCACACGTGAGGCGAGGGCCTTTGGTAGAGATGGGTTCCTTGAGAATCTGAACCAGACAAGGCTGATTTTTCTTAAATACCCGATCTATCTTTCCATTCTTATCATTTTCTGGTAGAATTTTGAAATTTTCCAGAAGATGACCTGGTAACTGTTTGTCCAGTGCTTGTCTTGTAAACTTTTGTACCGATTTTATCTGTGCACCTAGGTCCGTATAATGGAGAAAGGCATCCTTTCTCTTACCCACGTCTAAAAAAGCAGCATTTAGGCCTGGCCTCAAAGTCTTGATATATGCGAGAAATATATCACCAACTGAGTAATCGCTGTCGCCTTTTTGAGTGTGTAGCTCGACGAGTTTGCGATTTTCTAACAGGGCTATTTCTACTTCAGTGGGAGTTGATTTTACAAATAACTCCTTATCCAAAGCAATTATATTTTATGAATTCAGGATCTGAAAATAATCTGATAGGGAAATAGCAAACTGGTATTTGCATGAAATGGAAACTTGGGAATGTACTTGCTTCCTCAGATGACCTGATGTTCTGTTTGTTAAATAAAGAAGGGATAAAAGGTTAGCTCATTTATATCAAATGAGCCAACTCAATTTATTTATTCTTCTTCTTGTGTCTGTTCTTTCTAAGTCTCTTTTTTCTCTTGTGAGTAGAGATCTTATGTCTTTTTCTTTTTTTACCGCAAGGCATATAGTTCTTATTTTTTTAATTTATCACACTTTGTTTGGTATTCGGCAGCAGAGTTATCCCCTTTTTGTCGAAGGACTTCTGCTAGCATGCAATAGGCATTTGCAGAAGATGGGCGAAGTTCGATAACTTTTTCCAATCTTTCAACTGCTTTGTCAAATTGACCTGTTTGTAACGACAGGCGCGCTAGTTGCATAATCACCGTAACGTTCTCCGGATGATTTTCGTTCAATTCTCTTAGCATCAAGATACCTTTCATCGGATTGTCCTCTAAAGGTACTTCCACATAGGTAAGCGCTAAGTTGACTTCATTATCAATGTCTGATTCTAAAGACAAAGATTTTTCAAAGGAAACCCTGCTCTTTTCTATGGCATATTGCTTCTCATTCTCATCATTCGCTCTCTGAGCGGCAATAGAAAAGGTGGTTCCTGCAATGCCCCAAGAAGACGCATCTTCTTTTTCATTCGCAATTTTTTCCGCAAAATATCCAGATATCAATGGAAAAGACTCTGTATACCATATAGAGGCCAACGATTGATAGTATTCTAATTTCTCACTGACGAGATCAGAATTCTGAATCCGTTCATCCAGCTGCGAAATTTCTACACGAGCTCCTGGGGTTATTTTTCCCATGGCCTCTGAGATTACTCGATCTATGCTGAGGAGTTCAAATTTTGTTGCCCTTGACTTTTCAAGGTTTATTTGTTTTTTCGATTTAGTACTGCAGCCAAAATATAACAGAAAGAAAAGTGCTGTGAATATGCCAATTGTTATTATTTGTGCTCTATTCAGCATCCGTATCTACTAGGTTTGTTTATTCGGAAACTTTTTCTTTATCCTCTTCAGGTAATGAAGATACTTTGGTTTTTACCTGATCTACAAAAATTTTAGCTGGTTTGAAAGAAGGAATGTAGTGCTCAGGAATTTCTATAGCAACATTCTGCTTTATATGCCTACCTATCTTCTTTGCTCTCTTTTTTATGACGAATGATCCGAACCCTCTGATGTAAACATTTTCACCAGAAGAAAGGGAGGTTTTGACCTCTTTGAAAAATTCCTCCATAGTAACAAGCACATCTACTTTGGGAACGCCTGTCTTCTCCGATATGACTGCTACTAAGTCAGCTTTTCTCATTTGTCGTAAATTATTGATTAGTAAGTAATTACGTTGCCCTTTTTTAAATAGGGTTGGCAAATTTCGGAAAAAATATCATTTAGAAGAATATTTCCTATTCTTTTTTGAAAAGTCGAGAATTATTATTCTAACCTACACCTAAATCGCTCTGTTTCAATAATATACAAATGCAAGGTGTCATATCAATGTGAAATTAACTAGTTTCGTGCTTTTTTAAGGATAATATCCTCAAACACAGCTTTATGATCTATTCAATGACTGGTTTTGGCTCATCTCTGAGGGAAATAGGGCAGCGTACCTACCAATTTGAAGTAAGATCACTCAATGGTAAGACGACTGATATCAGATTCAAGACCAGTATTAATCTTAGAGATAGAGAATTGGCCCTAAGGCGTCTTGTTATGGACATGGGTATGCGTGGAAAGTTTGATATCAATCTAAGTTTGAGTGCTGGTGATGAACATGACAATAGTATCAATACTGAGTTACTTGGTCGATATTATAAAGATTTAATGGAATTCACGGAGAAGAATGGCATAGACTCAGGGGATATTATACAGTCTCTAGTGAGATTGCCCAACGTAATAAAGGCAGGAGATAATTCTATTTCGGATGAAGATTGGGCAGAGATGGAAGGCATGATACGTGAAGCGATGGATATGCTTAATGAATTTAGAAATACAGAAGGTACTTCCATAGAGAAAGACCTTAGAGTAAGGGTGGCTGGCATTGTTGAGGCCTTGGATTCAGTAGAGCCTTTTGAGAAAGAAAGAGTCTCTTCGATAAAGAATAGGATAAAGAAGAATCTCAAACACCACATGGGAGATGAGACAATAGATGAGAATAGGTTTGAACAGGAGCTACTATTCTATTTGGAAAAACTTGACATCAATGAAGAAAAAGTGCGGTTAGCACAACATTGTAAGTACTTCCTTGAGCAACTGGATACGCCGACTATCCAAAAAGGAAAGAAATTAAACTTTATCAGTCAGGAAATGGGGAGAGAAATAAATACCCTTGGTGCTAAGGCACAACACTCGGAAATTCAGCAACTAGTTGTCAAAATGAAAGATGAACTCGAGAAAATCAAGGAACAAATCATGAATACGCTTTAAATTTAAATTAAGAGCTGACTATCGCTGCTCCTCATATATATGACATGGTAGTTTTTACCGCCCCATCTGGTGCTGGTAAAACAACAATTGTAAAACACTTACTTAAGAAGTATCCTGAGCAGCTTTCATTTTCTATCTCAGCGACTACTCGAGAAAAAAGAACACAGGAGACCCACGCTAAAGACTATTATTTTCTTTCTCATAAAGAATTTAGAAAGAAGATAGAATCACACGAGTTCGTGGAATGGGAAGAAGTATATGAAGGTGGTTATTACGGCACGCTGGAGTCTGAAATAGACCGGATAATTGGAATGGGAAAAAAGGTGGTCTTTGATATAGAAGTGAACGGCGCTCAAAACATAAAAAATAGATTTGGGAATAAATGCTTGGTCATATTTGTAAAACCTCCTTCGTTTAGAGTATTAGTGGACAGATTAACTAAACGAGGTACGGAAACACCAGACAGTTTGAAAAAAAGAATTTTACGAATCAAAAAGGAATTACTATTCGTAGACGCATTTGATAAAGTCTTACTCAATGATGAATTAGATACTACACTCAAAGAAGCTGAGAATATTATGGAATCACTAGTAATATCGCAAGAGGAATTATGATACCTAAGACTAAAACAACAGAAGGAGTAACCATCAGCATTATTTCTTATTACGAAGAAGGCTCTTCCAGACCTCTAAACCAATACTATGCTTTTTCATATGTAGTTGAAATAGAAAATAATAGCCCATTCGAGATACAGTTGCTTAGAAGATATTGGATAATAAAAGATGCCAACAGCGATGTAAAAGAAGTAGAAGGTGCTGGCGTCATCGGCAAAACTCCAATACTAAAGCCAGGCGAAATGCATACGTATTCTTCATGGAGTCCATTGGCTACACCTATAGGAAAAATGGCAGGTTATTATACCATGAAACGCTTAATGGACGGCAGTCAGTTTAAAGCATATATCCCAGAATTTCAGCTCGTAGCGGATTACATTAATAATTAATACCTCTAATTCTCACTTCCCAGTTACGGTGGTTATTCAAATTAGCATTATCCTTATGATGTGCCACCATTAATTACATTTACAAATAAAGGGCTCTACTGCGCCAAGGCTAATGTATATATAGACCCCTGGAAGTCAGTAGGCAGAGCACTCATTACTCATGGACATTCAGACCATGCTAGGCGTGGTCATGGTGCTTATCTGTGTCATCATGATTCAGTCAATATTCTGAAACATCGGCTAGGAAAGATATCAGTACAAGGTATTTCTTATGGTGAAGCCATAGTGATAAATGGTGTGACCATCACCTTTCATCCTGCTGGTCATGTTTTCGGTTCAGCCCAGATTAAGCTAAAGGATAATAAAGAAAGCTGGGTTATTTCAGGGGATTATAAGTTGGACAATGATGGTGTGGCTATCCCTTTTGAAGCAGTCCAATGTGATCATTTTGTGACAGAAAGCACCTTTGGCTTACCCGTATACAGATGGAAAAATCAGAAAGAAATCTATAACGAGATTAATGAGTGGTGGCAAGAAAACGCCAAGCGTAATAAAGCCTCAATGATTTGTGCTTATTCACTTGGTAAAGCACAACGCGTTATTAAAAATATAGATTCTAACCTAGGACCGATTGTCACTCATCCCTCTGTAGAAGCTATCAATAAACTAATACGTGATTCAGGACTAGAACTGCCAACAACATATTCTGTAAGTGATCTTTCCAATGAAGACTTGTCCAAGGCTATGTTCATAGGTCCTCCATCTGCTCATTCAGGAAAATGGCTACATGGGACTAAAGATATCTCCGTGGCTACAGCTTCAGGATGGATGGCAGTGAGAGGTAAGCGGCGAAGAAGAAATCTAGAAAAGGGATTTGTACTGTCAGATCATGCAGACTGGACTGGGCTCAATAAAGCGGTGGCAGAAACTGGTGCTGAGCATATTTACGTCACTCATGGATATACAGAGATATATGCTAAATACCTTAGAGAAAAGGGACTTAATGCAAAGGTGGTCAGTACAGAATATGAGGGGGAAGCATTGGAATCTGTAAGCACTTCTGAATCGTGAAGGCCTTCTCACAGATGTATACAAGTCTTGAGAGTACGACAAATACACCCAAGCGGATAGCAATTATTGCAGGTTATTTACAACAAGCTTCGGACAAAGATAGACTGTGGACAATTGCATTATTTTCTCATAAAATTCCACGGCGAACTATAGTCACTTCCTATTTGAGAGTATGGGCTACAGAAAGCGCCGAGATACCAGATTGGCTGTTCGAAGACACGTATCATATTGTAGGAGATTTAGCAGAAACAATAGCTAAAATCACACCCCCTCCCACAGAACCTTCAGATTATCCACTTTCCTATTGGATTGAAATGCTGATTGATTTAAAAGACAAAGAAATAGCTGAGAAGAAGAAAGCTATACTCGAAGCTTGGGGAATGCTCGATGCTGACGAGCGGTTTTTATTTAATAAACTGATAACAGGAGGATTTAGAAGTACTGTATCACAGCGAACAATTGTTAAAGCTTTAGCTGCTGTAATAGACCAAGAAGAGAATGTGATATCGCATAAGTTGGTGGGAGCTTGGCATCCACAAACAACGACGTTCGAAGACTTGCTATTGAGAGATGACCCAGGTACTGCATTATCTAAACCCTATCCTTTTTACCTGCCGTCATCATTGGATATAGACCTAAACAAACTTGGCTCTGCCAGTGACTGGGATGCAGAGTATAGATGGGATGGCATGAGGGGTCAGCTCATTAAGAGAGACAAGCATATCTTTTTGTGGTCAAAAGGAGAAGAACTGATTATAGATCAATTTCCTGAATTCAAAGCGCTAGATAGTGTAGATTCCGATTTTGTCATCGATGGGGAAATATTGGTTTTCAAAGAAAATCAGATTAAAGGCTATGACCATATTCAAAAAAGGATAGGTAGAAAGAAGGTGCCAAAGAAAATCTTAGAATCCTATCCGTCTATATTCATGGCTTATGATATGATGGAATTGGAACATCAAGATATTCGACAGCTTACACAGACCGAGCGACGTACGAAGTTAGAGGCCCTCATACACCAAAATGATTTATCTGCACTGATTAAGCTATCCCCCTTGATTTTTTTTAACGATTGGACTGAACTCCCTGAAATAAGGACTCAGTCTCGAGAACATGGTGCTGAGGGACTAATGCTTAAGTCAAAATCTGGACCCTATAAGACAGGTAGAAAACGAGGAGACTGGTATAAATGGAAAGTAGACCCTATGACTTTTGAGGGTGTCTTAATATATGCCCATCGCGGTCATGACAGGAGGGCTAATCTATATTCTGATTTTACTTTTGCAGTCAGGGATGGAGAAAATCTAGTCCCAATCACAAAGGCCTACCTTGGTCTAGCGGAGGAAGAACTATCCCAAATAAGCCAATTTGTTCGGAAAAATACGCTTGAAAAATTCGGGCCGGTTAGTAGAGTTACACCAAAATTGGTGTTCGAAGTGGGCTTCGAAGGTATCTCAATTTCCAAACGGCGGAAAGCAGGAATATCCCTAAGGTCTCCAAGAATTTTATGCTGGCAACACGACAAAACCGTAAATGAAATCGATTATTTAGAAGATATTCTAAGTTTTTTAAAATAAATATTTTAGCATAAAACGCTGATATTCAATTAGTAATATATATTGAAAAATAAACGTATTAAAATATTTACTAATACATAGGGGTAGCTGTTACGACGTATTGTCCTATTACTGTTAAAGTACCTTTTCTCGGACCCATTCTATTTCAATACGGGTCAATCTTTTCAAATACTAACATTTCTAAACAAAAACTGATGATCAAACATCTATTAGGTGTAGTGATGCTCATGTGCATTGCCACCATTTCATTTTCACAAGTATGCGACGGTCCTTTAACAGTAACTATAGAAGGATCAACATCTGGAGAAGCTCTAGATGTAAATTGTCCCGCAGTGCAACCAACTTGTAATGTTAACAGTGGTGCCTTAGATGGTAGCATAGACGTAACGGTAACAGGTGGATCACCTACTTTCACTTTTGAATGGTCCATGGATGGCTCCGCCTTACCGGATG
>CAZIMH010000079.1:0-10976 GCA_964540155.1 uncultured Saprospiraceae bacterium | reverse complement strand
AGATTTCATTATATCTTCCAAATGAATTAATAAAGAAAGAAAAGGCAAGTGATGTGGCTATAGACAGCATTGTTGCCAGTACGGCACCTGTATTAAACCACCGAATCCGCATTTTCATGGCCGGCCCATATCTATAGATGAAAGTTATACTAAAGTAAATGAGTGAGATTACAATCAACCAACTGAAGAAACTAAGCAAGTAAACTGAAAAGCGACCGACGTCCATTTTATCTATAAGAAAGCTGAGTAGGGGTGTCCCGAATATAATTAGACACATGGATATTATAAATAGAAAAGCGATAATCATCGTTAATCCTATAGCTATGGTCCTTGTTCTCAAGTAACTTCTCCTTTTGAATACCCCTTCATAACTCTTATGAAATCCATACATCAGCGTGACCATTCCTGAACTGGAAAAGATAATAGCGAATATGAATCCAAATGATAATAAGCCCTTACGCCGTATGGAAGCGACATCGTCTATAACCTCAAACAGATATTTGTGCGCTTGATCTGGAAGAAAATTAACTGACGATTCTTTAAAAAAGGATATAAAATCAGTGGTCACTGGAATGAGTGGTAGCAGCGTAAAGAGGAATATCATTAAAGGAAAAAGAGATAGGAAGAAATTAAAAGCAATGGAGTTGGCTCGTGTGACAATGTCATTATCCTCCTTCATTGCTTCTGAGTAGACAAACTGACTCACGTTGTATATAGAGATGCCCGAGAATCCTGGAATGGAAAACCTCTTGGACAGTTCCACAATGCTATTAATAATAGGTAGCTTAGAAAGACTCACAACAATTTATGCTCTTGTGGACAAAGTTAATATTTCATGTGGATGTGAAAAATGGTTGCAGCCTATCTAAAAGTTCTTGAGGCGGCCTTACACGCTGATTTGTTTTCATATCAACACAGAACAACTTAACAATCGCTGTATTTATGATATGACCAGAAGGGTTTATGAGTTCATGATGAAACTCAAATAGCTTAAGGGGTAGGCTCTTCAGGATCGTCTTGATGATAATTTCATCGTCGTAGTACGCAGGAGACTTATATCTGGCCTCCAAGGACAGTACAGGTAACATGAGGCCTAATTTATCTTCCATGTCACGATAGGAAAGTCCAAGTGATCTGAGGGCTTCTACTCTGCCTATCTCGTAGTATTTGGCATAGTGACCATAATAGAGGTAGCCCATTTTGTCAGTCTCTGCATATCTTACTCTTTTGTGGTGTTGGTGCTCATACATATCCGCAAGTTATCGGATATTCTATTGTCAATATCAGTTAATACTTCTAAAAAACATCACAATCCCTTTATATTTGGATTATTACTCATGATGAAGTTCTAATTTATGTTCAAAAAGCTCAAGTCTATATTCATAATCGAGGATGAAGATAAAGCTAAGAAATCATCCCAGGCCGCTCCACCGCAAGCTAAGCCATCCGCCGCTGGATCAGCCCAAAACAAGAAAACGCCTTCTGCTTCACCAGTAAGTAAGCCGAGTTTCGATAAGAACAATCCGCCTAAAGGTAGACCAGATGAAAAATTTATCAATCGGCTTCTAGGGGCACTGGAAGAACATAATGTAGAAGGGTTTGATTATCTGGAGTATAAACAGAGTCTCCAAAACCTAGGCAATGTAGAAATGGATGAGGCAACAAAGTTCCGATCTGCACTGGCTATGGCAAAGACGATGGGCGCTACTAATACCAAACTAATCGATAGTGCATCCCATTATCTGAAGGTGCTGGGTAAAGAAGAAGCAAAATTTCTGGAAGCCTTTAAGTCTCAACAGTCAAGACAGGTAAGTAATAGAAACCAGCAGATAGAAAATCTTCAAAAGGGAATAACACAGAGAGAAGCTCAAATCAAGAAACTACAGGAAGAAATAGAAGCCGCTAAAAAATCCTTGGAAGAACAAAAGAGCAGTATTAGTCAAGCCAATGCGAAAGTAGAAGCGACTAAGAATAGCTTCTATCATGCCTATCATATTGTAGTCCAGCAAATCGCGGATGACTTAGAAAAGATGAAGCAGTATCTGACTTAATTCGTAGCCAGACTTTGGCGGCGCTCATGAAGCAATATGCCTTGCCATATTTCATCATAAGGAATGAAGGCTGTAGCCATCATACGTTCCTTTATTTGAGGCTTAGACGCTACAAGCTCCTCGAAAAGTTTCTTTGATTTTTGTTCTACTTTGCTAACATCATAATCATACTTTATATACAAACCCAGCATCTTTATAAAAAGCTTAGTCCTGTCAAAATCTGTATGCTGCATATATCTATAACTATACTGACGTACAGCTGCAAGTTTTTTCTTACTTCTTTCTGCATTATGAGAGATAATAAGAAACAATAACTGTAGCACATAGAGGGTGACATTACTTCCGGTTTTATCCTTCGTCATGACATGGACTTCATTCACGAATCGGCTCAATCTAAATTTTCTTAGCGGCTTTACATCTATATCATCAGGGTTAATCAATCCAATAAGTACCATAAACTGCACTAAAGCCTCTTTTAGATACCAACCTTCTTTAAATTCCGAACCTAATTTTTTGAAATCCTTGTGATATATGACGTCTGATAAAGTCTTGTAGACATTGACATAATCTTTCATAAATAAGAAAGTCGAAAAGACATACGAATTGGTTAAGTGCCATCTGAGATTACCAAAAACAGTAAGCATTTCTATACAGCGTTTGAGTTCTGACAACCCTTCATTAAATCGTTCTAAACGGACCAGCGTAACACCTCTTTTTTGATGAAAACGAAATATTGGCGCTAGATCAAATCGCTTTTTGTAAAAAGCGGCTAGTGCATCATCACATATTTTTAATTGCGCTTGTCGTTCATCCTTATACTCCAGTAAAATATATTTACTCTCGAAAGCATTAAGATTTGAAAGCACCAGGTTTATATCTAATACATCATCATATATGGAATCCAATCGTTTTTCTAGTTCTTTAATTTCCTCTGTATAGTCGCGTCTCTCATTAGAAAGAATATGTCTTCCAATTTCAAGATATAGGTTGTGAATTTTTTGTGTCAAAGTATATTCATAAAAGGCTTGTTCTCTTTCTTGTTTGTATTTCTCTAGCTTTTTTTTATCGTATGTTTCAAAGGTGTATTTAGCTATCAATTCATCCAAAATGAACATTTTAAATCTGGTTAACTCATACTTATTACAAGTGGGTAATAGAGGTTCTATGACTTTCCTTGCTAAGGATAATAATTTTAAGGCATCTAAAATGCGCGATGCAGACCATGCCTTGGCAACTTTGATTTTTACTTTATCATAATCAGACCTCTTCGACTTTGAAAAGTCAATTAGGAATATGGAGTCTATCAGTTTGTCTTTCAGTCTGTATTTGAGCTTGGTAAATGCACCTTGGCTATTTTTGTTATGATTATGACCATATATTAGTTCTATTCCTTCTTCTTCAGAATCTATCTGATCTGAGTGCAAGGCCTCATACAATATGTCAACTTTAGTTTTGGACTTGGACTCTACGAGTAAAATGTCTAGGTTCTTCTGGCTGTATCGATTAACAATTTTGGTTAGCTTTTTAAGAGTTTCCATATTGAAAATATCTGATTTGCAAAGTATACGACTAGATTAAATTAGAAATAAATGGACGATTAATCATTACCTGTTTGCGTACATATAAGTTATCCTACTGTTTAAATCGTTGAAAAACAATTATTTATAAATTTCTTGGAATTTGACTAAGTGGCTAGAATGCCTAATGTTGGTGATAAAAGTCATTGATTATCAGTGATTTAGATAGTTGGGCTAGGTATGGTTTTGGTATGTCTTCTTACTGAAACCAAATACCTTAAATCATGGATTTATTACTAGAACTGTTGATACTACTTGGCATCGTTGATGATAATGGTGGGATTTAAAGTATATCAGCAGTAAGAGTGATACTCGGTAAGAGTGTCAAAGTCAGAAAAAGAGCGGCATCAGATTGATACCGCTCTTTTCTTTTTTTAACACTTCAGCTATTTGTCCATTCGTCGATGTGGAGCGAATTATGGTCTAAACCTTTCTCAGACAGGTATATATTCATAGCTATATTGAATTGTTGGTGCTAAACACCTGTTAGCATTTAAGATAAGTAACAGATATATGTATTTTTACATATGAATAATGACGATTTTTGTTAGATGAGTATCGAAGGAAAAGCTAAGACTTTTTGGAAGCGACCTGAAGGTATCACTGGAGCTATTTTTTTGATAGGGCTGCTGTTGTTTGGAGGTTGGGCTATTTCTGCCTCATTTGGTGTGCTAGCCTCATTGTTTGCCTCTATCGGTGGTAAAATTGCCATTTTTGGTGTGCTGGGTGTAATCATCTTATCTGCAATAGATGATAGAACCCGCAATCTAATTTCTTATATGTACAAGAGTGCCATGAGAAAAATCACTGGTATCTTCATAGAGATGAATCCAATGGCCATTTTGAAAGCTTATGTCTCTGACCTAAAAGGTAATCTCAAGAAAATGAGAAAACAGATAGGCAAGCTCAAAGCCCAGATGCACAAGCTTAATGAGATGATGGTATATAACCAGCGCGATATCAAGTCCAATCTGGAGTTGGCAGGAAAAGCAAAGCGCGAAAATCAAGAGGCCGTCATGATTCTCAAAAGCAGGAAAGCGGGTAGACTAAAAGAGTCTAATTTAAAGCTGAATGACTTGTACAAGCGGATGGAAGTGTTATACCGCGTCCTTAACAAGATGTATGAAAACTCAGCTATTCTTGCAGAAGACATCGAGGATCAGGTGAAACTAAAAGAGCAAGAAAGAAATGCCTTGCTCGCCAGCCATTCAGCGATGAAGTCGGCTATGTCCATTATCAAAGGCGATTCTGATAAGAGAGCCATGTTCGACCAAGCCCTAGAAGCTATAGCCGATGATGTTAGTGGAAAGGTGGGTGAGATGGAAAGATTTATGGAGATGTCTGAAGACTTTATGTCTTCTATAGATTTACAAAATGGCATTTTCGAAGAGAAGGGCATGGAGATGCTGGAAAAGTGGGAAAAGGAATCTACTTCCTTATTATTAGGAGGAGAAAAGAGTGATCTTATTTCAAAAGCCAACGACGATAACCAAGTTCTGGATTTAAATCAACCAGTCAAAACACCTGAGAAACTCGGCCGGTCTAACCAGTACGATAATTTCTTTGATTAATATTCATTTTTCTAAACATCATCAAATAATATAAATCTATATAACAATATGGCAAGACGATTAACCATGTTCTCCAAGTTGCTGATAACGATAGGTATACTTTTACTTATCTTTTTTGGAGGCAAGTTTATCTTGGACAATACCTCTGTTGGGCAAGATCTAAAAGAAAAAGCTGAGCAAGAGAGAATAGAACAAGAAGAAAGAGCAGGCAGCCAAAGTAATACTGGAAGTTCTAATTCCAGTAACGCCTCTAAGAAAGAAGGCGGGCTAATGGATAAAATAAAAAATACGGGCGCTAATAGAGATGATAAGACACTGAGAGTACAAGTCGTGACATGGCCAGGTTATGCACCTGGACTCTACTACAATGAAGGCGCCGATGCCAATACAAGGAGCCGATTCTTTAAGGAATATGGCTTCAAAGTGGACTTTGTACGAGAAGATGACCTGATTAATGCCATGGAAGCTTGGATGCAAGACGAGTATGATATTATTGTGCAGACGGCTGATGCTTTCCCATTATATACTTCCATACCAGATGTTGCTGGACTTAATCCAAAGGCTTTTATTCAGACCGACTGGTCTAGAGGTGGTGACGCGATTATCGCTAAAAGAGGGATAAATTCTATCAATGATTTGAAGGGTAAAAGGGTGGCACTTGCAGTACCTGCACCTGCACAGACGATGCTGATAACCGCATTGGAATCTGCAGGTATGGATATAAGTGATGTTGTTGTTGTAAAGACAACTGATAATATTGCTGCCGCCGAACTTTTCCAATCTCCAGATGTAGATGCTGCTGTAGTATGGAGTCCATTTGATATAGAAGCAACTAGTAAGGTGCCTGGATCTAAAATATTATTATCTACTGTAGAACAATCACATATTATCGGTGATATCATGTTCGCCAAAGAAAGTGTGATTAAAGAAAAGAGAGATATGTTCAATGGATTCTATGAAGGGTGGATGAGAGCAGTTGCTGAAATGAATAATCCAAAGAATAATGAGAAGGCAGCTAAGTATTTAGGAGAATTTCTACAACTACCTACCTCTGAAGCCAAGCTGGCTATGCAGACTGTACATTATGCCAGTCACGGAGATAATATGAATTTCTTTGGATTAAATAATTCCTATAGGGGAATGCAAGGAGGTGACTTGTACAATAAAATGAATAGAAAGTTTGTCCAAATGGGAGACTCTGAAGGAGAAGGGCCGACTTGGAAAAAAGTCATTAGCACTTCAGCTATTCTATCTGCTGATAATACACTGACTGGTGCTGCCTATGCGGCGGAAGGTGCTAAGACATTCAAACCAAGTACAACCAAAGACCGGACTGCCCCTGCGCTCGCAAGCAAGCCAGTGACAATTAGTTTCGACTCTGGACAATCACAACTCACCGTGAATGCTAAGACATTGATAGATTTACAGTTTGCAGAGACTGCAAAATCTTTCGGTAATATGAAAGTTAGGATAGAAGGTAATACTGATAATGTAGGTGCAAGAAATATGAATCAGAAATTATCCGAAGCAAGAGCACGTGCTGTTGCACAGTACCTTCAGCAAGAATACCAGATGGATTCTAATAGGTTTGTTATCGTAGGTAATGGTCCTGACAAGCCAGTCCCAGGCTGTGAGTCTAATGCCAATGAGCGATGTAAAGCAAAAAATAGAAGAACTGATTTCCAACTGATTCCAGGATAGGGTGGATTGGTTATTTAAATTAAGAGGAGATATCCCCAAGCAGTATAGGCTTATACTTGAGATATTAGGCTTGGGGATATTTTTTTTGATATGGTTCTTCCTGACCTATGGGGCTAATCCCGTTGTCACCAAATTGACCTTGCCATCTCCAGGCGAAGTCTTCGGATCTTATGGTGACATGTATAGGGAGAATGAATTTGTCAAGAACGTTTTTAGATCTATCGGACTTAACCTTGGGGGTTATATCAAGGCACTTCTTTGGACACTGCCTTTAGGCTTTCTTATTGGCCTGTTTCCTATTTTCAGAGGAATGTTCCGAAGGACCATAGACGCCATGCGATTTGTTCCATTAGCAGCTTGTATAGTGATATTCATTGTTTGGTTTGGCTCCAGCACTACCATGAAGGTGAATTTTCTAGCCTTTGGTATTTTAATATTTCTGCTTCCGATAGTGATTTATAGAATCGATGAGGTTAAGGAGGTCTATCTGAAAACTGTTTATACGATAGGGGCAACAAATTGGCAGACAATCAAATCTGTCTACATTCCCTCAGTGATGTCAAAATTGATAGATGACATAAGAATTTTGACAGCTATATCATGGACTTATATTGTAGTTGCGGAATCCAGAAATTATGAAGAAGGAGGATTAGGGGCATTGATCACAGTCGTCAGAAGACAATCTCAGACAGAGAAATTATATGGGATTTTGATTGCGTTTATCATCATAGGTATCATACAGGACAGGATATTTGTAAGATTAGATAGGGAGTTGTTTCCCCATAAGTACCAGATAAAGGATGCCAAAAAACATGGGCAGATACAAAAGGTGACCATGTTGGATACGGTATTGGATTTTGCTTTTAAAGCAGGTGTCTGGTCTTCTCTTGCCTTGTATGTTGTGCTTGCACTCAACGAGTTCCTAGGATTTTTAGGCGGCGTGAGGATTTTGGATTATCTCTTTGGAGATAGCGGCTGGGCATTCCATGTTCTTATGATTTCCATTATAGCCTATAAGATATGGAAGTGGTATGAGAAAAGAAGTGCTTATGCGGCCAGCAACCCTAGTTCCAGTACTGCTGATCCTGCACCCAACATTGATTTAACTAAGGACAATAATGCCTGACCATGTTTGAAGATAGACAGGACCAAAATAATATCATTGAGCTTAGGGGTATTTCCCAAAGTTACGATGGTGGACAGAACTGGATCATACAGGATCTTGATTTCCTAATCGAGGATAAGCCCGGTCAAGGACAATTTGTTGTGATACTAGGAATGTCAGGAAGTGGGAAATCTACGTTGCTCAGATATATTGCAGGATTACAAAAACCGACTAAAGGGACCGTCTTGGTCAATGGAAAACCAAGTAATGAAGCTGAGAGAGTCTCTATGGTATTCCAGCAATACTCTTCTTTACCATGGAAAACGGTATTGCAAAATGTGGCGCTAGGTCTTGAGTTCCAAGGTGTAGGTCGAGCTGAGCGAAATGCAAGAGCCATGGAGCTGATTCAACTTGTCGGCTTAGATGGTCATCAGCATAAGTATGCTCAGTATCCAAGTCTATCCGGTGGACAATTACAACGGGTAGCCATTGCGAGGAGTCTATTGGCCAATCCTAAGATACTGTTGATGGATGAGCCATTTGGTGCATTGGATATTAAGACCAGGTTGAAAATGCAAGATTTACTTACGGACATATGGCATAAGTTTCAGTCTACGATCGTATTTGTGACGCATGATATTTCTGAAGCAGTATATCTTGGCGATGACATCTACATCCTCAAGTCCCAGCCATCCAAGATTGCAGAACACATCAAAGTGGACTTGCCGATCGTTAGAAATAGACAGACAAAACGTGACCCTCAGTATGTTAACTTGGTACACAAAGTGGAAGATGCAATGGTGGCAGTAGGTGACCTTGGATAAGGTATACTATGTCTAATAAGAATTCACATATAAATCCAGACTACCGCAAATTTGCTTCTAAGCGTTATTCGCTTGAGGAGGCAATTGAAGGAATAGCAACTAACAGATACATTCTTAGTTGGTTAATATCCAAAGCAGAGAGTACGGATACTGCAGACTTAGAATACATCCAGAAAATATTATCCTCAGTAGAGCAAGGCAATAATACCAGACGTATTGCCATTTCTGGAAGCCCAGGTGTAGGCAAAAGTTCATTTCTCAATTCTTATGGGAAGTACTTAATAGACAAAGGAAATAAGGTGGCTATACTTCCTGTGGACCCGACTAGCTATAATTCTCTGGGAAGTATACTGGGTGATAAGACCAGAATGGAAGACCTCATAGGTGAAGAGAAAGTGTATATAAAACCAATGGCCTCTTCATTAGTGCATGGAGGTATAGCGCCAGCGACTAGAACCGCCATCAAATTATGTGAGCGGGCAGGTTATGATACCATCTTTGTAGAGACCGTCGGCGTAGGGCAAGCAGAGTACGAAGCCAGACATATGGTAGATATGTTTCTGCTTCTTCTACAACCAGGAGCTGGAGATGATCTTCAGGGTATTAAACGAGGTATAATGGAAATGGCTGATATGCTGATAGTCACCAAAGCAGATAGCGATTTGGAGAAGGTGTCCTCGATGTCTGTTAAGAATTATCAGCAAGCAATTAACATAACGAAACAACATAATGAGGACTGGACGCCACCAGTAGTGAAGTATTCGTCTCTGACACATATGTACAGAAAAGTCGTAGAAAATGTCGTAGAAAGCTACTTTGACTTTCTGTCAATTAACGGCAGATTGACTCAACTAAGACAGCAACAAGAAGTAAAATATTTTGATGAGGCTATAGATGATATTATCCTTGCATCTTTTAAAAGAAGAGAAGAAATTAGCAGCTTATTGCAGCAGATGAAAGAGAAAATTTCCAGAGAGTCACTTACCCCACTACATGCCATTCAATTGTTTAGGGATAAGATTAAAGAGAATAATGATTAGAAGTTTCCTTCTGTACATAATGTTATTAGTTGGCTCCCAATTATCAGCATCCATAATAGATTCGATGGGGTTCACATCACCTGTCGATCATAAGATAAAATTGACAGGCAATTTCATGGAACTGCGTTCAAACCACTTCCATGCTGGTATTGATATTAAGTCATCTAATGGGCAATCAGGAGATAATATTAGATCAGTATATGATGGCCATATAAGTCGTATTAAAATTCAAGGGGGTGGGTATGGAAATGCACTTTACATAGATCATCCCAATGGATATACTTCTGTATATGCTCACCTGCATCAGTTCAGTGAGGAAGTGGCTGCCTATGTCAAGGATATCCAATATGCTTTGGAGTCCTTTGAGGTAGATATATATCTGCCCGATTCTATTTTTAGAGTCCAGCAAAAGGAGATTATAGGACAGATGGGCAATACTGGTCGGTCATTTGGACCTCATCTTCACTTTGAATTAAGGAAGACTAAAACGGAAACACCTGTTAATCCTGAGATGCTTGGTCTAGGCCCTTCAGATTCATCTGCACCTACTTTGGAATCCTTACACTTGCATAGTATATCTGAAGATGGTGCCATTTTGGATAAGGAGGTGAGGTACTTTAAATCCAAAAAACCCAACTACAAATTGCATGAGGAAAACATTGAATTTAGCGGAAGTAGGGTAGGAATAGCCATGCAAATGTATGACCGTATGGACGGTTCCTGGAATAAGAATGGAATCTACGGCTATTTGCTCAAAGTAGATGGTCAGCGAATATTCAGTTGGCAGGCGGATGAGTTTGATTTTTCAGAAACTAGATATATCAATGCATTCTGGGATTACGAAAGACATAAGAGACATGGGCAGAAAGTATATCTCCTCTATAGACAAAGCTGTAACCCCTTCAGTTATTATTCCATTAACCAAGATGGTATCATCGACCTGTCAGATGGACAAGCGCATAATGTAGAAATTATAGCTACAGATTTACATAAAAATAGATCGGTGACCTCCTTCACCATAAGGCAATCCAAAAATATGCGTCAGCATGAACTGGCCAATATTTCATGTGATTCTACTGTGATAGAGCAAGTAGGAAAATATGAGAT
>CAZIMH010000078.1:0-11019 GCA_964540155.1 uncultured Saprospiraceae bacterium | reverse complement strand
TTCCTGTTCACATAGCAATAGACAGAATATTTGAGTAAACTGATTTTCCATGCAGATGGTAGCGGTTAGAGAAATTAAAGGAGTTAATATAGAACATGAAATGTAGTATGAGAAAAAGCTCTATGATATTGAACCTATTCTAGGCACTGTCTACTGTATTACCGAGAACCGCAGACCCTAAACCATATACCCTATTCCCTACACCCTTGCACCGTGAACCACAAACCCTTATCTCCTCACCAACTGCTTTATCTTAATCCCAAACGCTGCAAATATCAAAGTCATAAATGGACTCAGATAATTAAATATGGCATAGAAAAAATACTCTGCGACTGAGACACCGAGTACACCTGATTGGTAGGCACCGCAGGTATTCCATGGGATGAGTACAGAGGTGACGGTGCCGGCGTCTTCTATGGTTCTACTGAGATTTTCTGGCGCAAGGCCTTTCTCTTTATAGGCCTTCTCATACATTTTTCCTGTAACGACTATAGCTAGGTACTGGTCTGAGGCAGTGAGGTTAAGGGAGAGGGCACTGGCTACTGTCGCGGCAAATAGTCCAAAGATTGATTTAGCTATGGATAGTAAGGCTGTACTAATTCTAGATAAGGCTCCTATGGCTTCCATCACCCCACCAAATACCATCGCACACATGATCAGCCAGATAGTGCCTAACATACCATTCATACCACCAGAAGAGAAAAGGTCATTGAGAGATTCGTTAGTGGTAGCAATAGACACATCTCTTGTAATTGCATCCATGACACCCATGTAGGCTGACTTAGGATCTAGTGATTCTGCACCTGCAATACCTGCCACCACATCAGCTTGGAATATCAGAGCAAATAGCCCACCTAATAGTGTACCCGCAAAAAGGGCGATCAGTGGCTTTGTCTTTTTTATAATCATAAATATGACAATTGCAGGTACCAAGAAAAGCAGCGGAGTGACATTAAAAGTGGCATCTATGGCAGATAACATTTCTGCGGTCTCGGCGCTGCCTGCTACATCTTGAGTAAGACTGAGCACTGAAAAGACAATGATCGTAATGACAATAGAAGGTACGGTTGTGAGCATCATATATCTGATATGCTCAAAGAGGTCTGCACCTGCCATGGCTGAGGCTAAATTTGTCGTATCTGATAGTGGTGACATTTTATCTCCAAAGTAGGCACCAGAAATCACAGCACCTGCTGTCATGCCAAGTGGAATACCTAACGCCTTACCTATACCTACAAGGGCTATGCCTACTGTGGCAGATGTCGTCCAAGATGAACCTGTAGCTATAGAAATAATAGAGCAGATGACAACTGTAGCAGGCAGAAAGATGGAAGGGCTAAGAATCTTTAGGCCATAATAAATCATCGTCGGTATAATCCCACTGATCAACCAAGTCCCCGCAAGGGCACCCACCATTAAAAGAATAAGAATAGCACCTGTTGTAGACCTGAAATTATCAGCGACTTCCTCTATCATCTTCTCATAAGAAACCTTATTGAAAAAACCCACTATCGCAGCTGCGGCGGCGCCGATTAGCAATACAAATTGATTACTACCACTCAAGGCATCATCACCAAAGACGAGCACATTGATAACTAATAAACCGATTAAAATAAAAAGGGGGATTAAGGCCTCTAAAAGATTCAGCTCCCTGTTCCTAGTAATTTCATGTTGGTTTTCCATATAAGAGTTAGCCTATGTTAAGCTACCAATATAGGAAATGACTGAGACAAAGTCTCTTAGACAGGGCAATTATCAAAAACGCAATTCAACTATGGCTCTATCAACTTTACCTTTTATTGGGGGATTCAACTTATGCAGCTTCACTTTAGCGGCAGTGACATTATCCAATTGCTGGATACGCTTAATTATTTTAAGTGCAACCGTTTCTATCAGCTTCTTTGTATTGCCCATCTCATCTGCTACGATAGCATACACTTCTTCGTAGTTGACCGTATCATGGATATTGTCATCTTCTGAATCAAAACTCTTGAGTTCTACATGGACATCACAAATGAAGGTATTACCTGTCTTTCGTTCTTCTTCGTAGAATCCGTGATAGGCAAAAAATTCTAATCCTTCTAGAGATACAATTGTCTTCAAAATCTAATCTTTTTCTAATTTAAGTAAACGATACTTGCATTAAGTACAGTGGCAAAACTCACCCAACAAAGGTAAGGAATTAGCAGATAGCCATACAATGGCTTTATGCGATAGAAGGCGCTTATCGTCAGGGCAATCAGCACCCACATTATGACGATAACTATCAAAGACGCCATTGGATTCTGTGCACCGAAGAATAGCGGTGACCAACTTATATTAAATAGAAATTGTACTAAGAACAGCTTTATCGCTTTGCTTCGCTTCGGTGACACCTCTGAATTCCAAACATAAGTAATGGCAATCCCCATCATCGTATAGAGTAAAGTCCAGGCCGGACCAAAGACCCACGGCGGCGGCTGGAATGGTGGCTTCACGAGGTTCTGATACCAATCTGACATAGGAGAGCCTACAAGACCAGAGGCAAATCCCAGACCTAAGCAAATGAAAACGGCGATAATTGCTTTTGTGGTGAATGACATTAAGTGTAAGGTATATAGATAAAGAATTAGAAGATAAAAAGGTAAGTCATAGTTAAGCAATAAATGCTAAGCAAGGAATTCAAGAAATTGGAAAAGTAATATCAAAGGTCATCATGAATCATCCAATAAACGCAATATTGGACTCTGCTTTTTAGAATAGAATAACGCTATAGACTATATTTAAGGATGTAAATCAGGATTCAAAATTGAGACAAAAGGTATTACTATCCTATCTGATATATAACCCACTGACAGTGATGTGCTTGTCCGTGATTATGTGTTTTGTCAATACAGTTCTACCTGCCCAGGAAGCGCTATCTCCTCGGATAGCTAACTACACGATGGATATCAGCTTGGACCCAGAGCTAAAGATACTAGACTGCCATACGGACTTGTTATGGCGCAATACCTCTGAACAGCCTGTGGACCATTTACTGATGCATATATATTATAATGCCTTTAGAAATTCAGAGTCTACATTCATGAAGGAAAGAGGTGTGCCTGCATTTTTGACTCAGGATATAGAGGAAAATTGCGGATGGGGCTATACGGACATCATCGATATTATGGATGAGCAGGGACGGAAACTACAAAGTCAATATGTGCAGCCTGATGACGACAACGCCAGTGACATGACTGTGCTCAAAGTATTTCTACTGGATCCTGTGCCAGCGGGAGGAGAATTGAATCTCTCGTTCGATTGGGAATCAAAAGTGCCCAAGACGATGCCACGTACTGGTTATAATCAGGACTTTTATTTCTTCGCTCAGTGGTTTCCTAAGGTCGGTGTCTATGAAACTGCTGGAATGCGGTATGCAGAGGAAGATGGCTGGAACTGCCATCAGTATCATGCTCGTGGAGAATATTATTCAGACTTTGGCGTCTATGATGTAACGATGACTGTACCAGAAGATTATGTCGTCGCAGCTTCAGGCATACTTATAGGTCAGGAAAAAAAAGAGGGTAAAAAAACTTGGCACTTTAGAGCAGATGATGTCATAGATTTTACTTGGACTTGTTCGCCACATTTTGTAAAACGAACTGAAGAGCATAACGATGTTAGTATCTCCTTGTATACCTACCCAGAAAAGACAGGCTTCGGAGATAGATACTTTAGCACTATAAAATATTGTATGGATTATCTCAATGAACATCTGGGAGATTATCCTTACCCTACCCTCTCTATAATAGATCCACCTATACATGGCATTTATACAGGCGGCATGGAGTATCCTACTTTAATCACCTCCCTCAGTCTCAATTGTTTCCCTGAAGGATTTAAGACAGTAGAGACCCTCGTTGTGCATGAATATATACACCAGTACTTTATGCAGATGATTGCTACCCATGAAGTAGAGGATCCGTGGATGGATGAAGGTATTACAACATACTATGAGGGAAAAATTCTGGACAGCTACATGACGTCTAAGACGGCTACGGTAGAATTTCTCGGCTATCAGTCAGGGAATCGTGAATGGAACAGAGCAGAATTTTTTGGAGAACAAAATCCGGAGATGGGGCCTAACACACTGAAGAGCTGGGAATATGAAGATAATGCTTACGGACCTATCTCATATAATAAAGCCGCCGTATGGCTGGAAACAATGGAAGGCCTGCTCGGCGAGGATATCATGGCAGAAGTAATGCGAACATATTTCCAAACATGGAAATTTAAACATCCTGATAGAGATGATTTTATTGCTATAGCCAATGAGGTTGTGAGTAGGCAATGCCCTCACTTACCTGAAGGCCTAGACTGGTACTTTGAGCAAGTCTTATATGGGACAGGTAGTTGTGATTATAAAATAAGTGCTATAACTAACACAGAAATAAAATCGCCGAGAGGCTACTTTGAAGATACCGACAACTGTGAAATAATAGAAACTGAGCATGCAAAATATTCGAGCAAAGTCATTGTCCATCGATTAGAATCAATCCAAATCCCTAACACATTGAGAGTAATATTTGAAGATGGGAGTCATCAGGATATAGACTGGAATGGAAAAGACAATGTGGAGACTTTTGAAATTAAGAGTGGCCACAAAATTGTAAGCGCTACAATAGACCCTGATTTCAAAATCACAATGGATAAAAACTATCTCAATAATTCTCTTCACGTAGAGGAGGACAAAAGTGGGGTGAGATCACTTTTTGCCAGAATGATTACTGGTGCTCAGCATATTATGGAACTCATGACGCTTATCATATGACCCAGCATGCGAGCAATAAATATAATGGTGGGGTTATCGATACCTTCTTCACAGGGCTGCGCTTAGCTAAGTCAAAACCAAATATTATCGGTATAGTATACCTGATGAGTCTACTGGTGGCATTTTTTTCGCTAGGTCCACTGAGTAATACGATCTCAGAAGCTATTTCCACCACAGACTACAGCAGTGGATTCAAAGATGGATTTAGCCATACATTATTTACAGAGATTATGAGAGAATCTGGGACTGGAGTCAATGTGTCTCTGCGCTTCTTCCTCAGTATGCTCGTACCCTATTTTCTATGGACTGTATTTCGTTCAGCTGGAATTATGGGAGTCATACATGAATCTGCTTTGGGTAATCAACCAAAGGGTTTTTGGACAAATGGATTGAGATACTTTTGGCCTTTTCTTAAACTGGGCTTGCTGATACTGTTAATATTAGCCACTCTGCTTTTTGTAGTATTTATGATTATCCAATCAGGTGGACTCAATCCGTTAGAAATGCAATCTGAAAAAGGACTGATAACGAGAGTCTATCTTGGATTATTTGTCATTATTGTCATCGGACTATTGCTCAGTACATTTAGAGAAGTAATGAAAGCCTTATTAGTGCAGAGCCATAGTAAATCAATATTCAAACATAGTTCTACTGCCTTTCGTCAGACATTCAATCTTAGGTCAATTCTACTGACCATTATATATTCATTGACGATACTAGTTATTTCAGTTCTATATTTTTCTTTAAAACCTTGTGTAGGGAATTATTTGTTGATAGTTATAATCCTTGGACAGTTTTATCTACTTGTAAGGATAGGATATCAATTAGCTAAATCAACCTCTTTTTATGCACTTGTATCACAAGAAATGTAGCGCTGGCCTGAGACAAGTCATATCTATACTTAGTCTGGTAGTTTGTCTTATAGCATCTACAAACATATCTGGGCAAAAAACTGATTCAGTCAGTTTTACCAATACAATAATTCCAATCGCTTTTTTCCTTCCTGAAACAAGTCTGGGACTGGGAGGTACCGGAATTACAACTTTTAGAAATTCCAGTTCTGATCCTGAACTCCGACCTTCACAGTTTATATACAGTACCGTTTATACGCTAAGACGACAATTGCTAATATTCTTGCCTTATGAAATTTACCTTAAGAATCATCATGTGAGGTTAAAGGGAGAACTTGGTTATTATAGATTTTTCTATAATTATTTTGGCATAGGAAATAATTCACTATTCGAAGATCTAGAAACATATAATGTCAACTTTCCAAGAGCAGATTTTACTTATGCTTATACCTGGGACAGAATATTTTATATAGGAGGTGGGTTCAAATTTGACCAATATGGTATCGCCAGAATAGAACCTAACGGGCTACTGGACCGATTTCGACCAGTAGGCACCAGTGGTGGTACTAAACTAAACTTATTGGCACTGGCAGCTTATGATACCAGAGATAATCTATTTGCTCCTGACAAGGGAATCTATATAGAGGCGACTTTTGAGAGATCTTTTCCAGGTGGCATAACGCCATTTGATTATCAGAAATTTAATCTGGATATCAGGACTTATTTTCCTCTCAAAGAAGATTGGATATTGGCTTTGAATCTCATAACATCCCATGCCTCCCAAGAGACCCCCTTCTTCGATCTACCATACATATCTTCTCCTCTACGATCACGAGGATTTAGTGATCGTCGCTTTTTAGATTACAATCTCATCACTACTCAAGCAGAAATAAGGTATCCCATCAAAGGAAGATTCAGTGGTGTAGGATTTGTATCTCCTAATCTTCTGTATGGAGGTGAATGGACAAACATAGAAGAGGCCGGATTACGATTTAGTTATGGTGTCGGATTTAGATTCGAGCTCAATGAAGAAGAAAGAACAAGGGTAAGGCTGGATATAGGGTCTGGCAATGGCGAGCTTAATTTCTATATCACCACCAATGAAGCTTTCTAGATATCCACAAACATATCCAAGTCTAGCGTCCAATCATAATCGCCAAACTTAAGTTTCACTTTAGACGAAGGAATTAACCCAGATTCGTACAGTAGTTTCTTCACCCCTCTCTTACCTCCAAAATCACCTCTAAACCACGAAGCCAATGGTGTTGTCGTCACTGTATTAGTGCTGGCATCATAGGTGGTCTTCGCTGTAAGATAATTCATCTGTAAGGTGCACAACTGATCTAAGACTGTATCAGGACGGAAAATAGCTACTGGAGGACAGCTCTTAGCGCCACAATTGAGTCCAAAATGAATTCTGTAATCTCTTATGTCTGGACGAAGTCTTTTCTGATACTTGGGAGGAAATATGGAAGGAATCAGGCCTAACCCTAACAGCTTTTGTCCCCTTCTTAGAATACCATGTTCTATATCAGAGAAACTAAACAATCTACCGGCTATCTGTATTACAGAACTGGCAAAGAAGGCTCTCCTTTTTTCATACAGCTCAGGATTCTTATCTAAGGTATGTATGATATAGGCATTATAGATATTTATCCAGAACGCCAACTTCTTTTCATCTGTATCTATTTGTTGCTCAATACCTTCAAGGGTAGAAGCTGCAAATATCTTAACGAATTCATCAGTATTGCTTTGGGACTTGAGCGCCTCCATAAATTCTATGGATAGGGCCATATAGTCCATTTCACTTTCAACATTTACCTCTTGGCTGTACAAAAAGCCAGACAGCAAAACTGTCGTTAAAACTAAGGGCATACGAAAAAATATATTCATACCTTTATTCTTTATTTTGAAACTAAGTATCATCATACCGACGCTAAACGAATCTGACAACCTAACAAAGATTCTCCCGTATTTACAGTCAGAAGTGCCAAAAAGTTCTGTTAAAGTTGTAGTTGTAGACGCCGACCGTTCTAAAGATAATTCCTTATCTGTTTGTAAAAAACACGATGTAAACTACATAAAATCTACGCATTCGCAGCGGGCGGCACAGATGAATGAAGGTGCTAGACATTTTCCATCGGATGCCTACTTCTTTTTACACGCTGATGTATTCCCGCCAAATGGCTTTTATGACATTATCAGAAAAACGCTAACTACAGGTCATTCTTTTGGCCTTTTTGCTTATTGGTTTGATGAAAAAAAATGGGCATTAAATACCAATGCCTTCTTCACGAAATTTGACGGCATATTCTGTGGTGGTGGTGATCAATGTCATTTCATAACCAGAGAAACATTCGACTCTATCGGTGGGTACTGCGTCAAGCACAACATTATGGAAGACTTCAACCTTTTTCATAAGATTAAAAAACTACGCATTCCCTATCAGCTGAGAGAGGAAAGAGCTACTGTGTCAGCCAGAAAATACAAACACAACTCCTACCTCAGAGTAAATATGGTAAATGCAGTCGCTTTTGTGAAATACTTCATGAAGGTCCAACCAGATAAGATTAAGTCATTCTATGGTAAATGGCTTCATACTTAAAAGCCAGCTTAAAGCACCTCTTCTTCTGTATAGTCTATATGGCCTTTATAAGGGTTCACAGGAATTTTCAGAATACCGATGACATCGCTTGTTTCTTGAGGGCTCATATGCGTATCCACTCCATAAACTAGCTTACTATTATCCACCTCAGTGTAGGTGCCAAACAGGCGGTCCCACAGTGAAAAGATGTTCCCATAATTAGTGTCAGAATAAGGCATGCGATAATGGTGATGCACGTGATGCATATTTGGTGTACAGATGATATAGACTAGCCACTTATCTAACCACTTAGGTAAAATCAGGTTGGCGTGATTAAATTGGCTAAGTACAACTGACATACTTTGGTAGAAGAATACAAGCCACATAGGGGCTCCGACCAGAGCTGTTGCTAAAATTGTAAATACGAACCTAATCACACTTTCGCCAGGATGATGGCGATTAGCTGTAGTGACATCTACATTCTGATCTGTATGGTGTACCACATGAAATCTCCACATCCAGACGACATGATGTTCTACCCAGTGTGCCGTGTAGGCACCTATGAGGTCCATAAGCATCAGTCCTATTATCATCTGTGCCCATAGGGGCATAGAGACCATCTGCAATAACCCTATCTGGTTAGCCACTACCATGTCACTCGTCCAGACCAAGATAAAGGCTAGGACAAAATTCACTAGTATCGTAGTCAGGGTAAAAAAGATATTGACCTTAGCATGTTTCCATCTGCTGTAATCCAATGACATGAGTGGGACAGCACTCTCTATGAGAGAGAACATAGTAAGTCCGCCTACAATGATAAGCGTTCTGTGCAAAGAAGGGATGTCATGAAAATATTGTATGATAGCTTCTAACATAAATCTAAAGGATTACTGTAGTTATTAAAACTAAGAATTCCAGACAATATATATGAGTAGTTTCATAAGCAGTTTACCCATATGTTTTTTGGTAGAGGTTCAATTAATATCAAGGCACGGAATAATTTTTAATAAGGTCATTCAACAGCTTTAAAATATTCAACTTCAATTTAGGTCATCCATAAAGTAATGTTGTCCAAATATCCACCTATCCCATTATAAATTTTTGTTTTATGAAATTGCCTCATTTACAATGGTTTAAGTTAGTTCCTTCCTATTTTTGCCGTAGCAAATTATGAATACAATCTCCACACTCGCAGAAAATCCAATTTTACTACTCTTTGTAGTAGCTTCTATCGGATATTTCTTGGGCAATATTAAAATCGGTGGGAACAGCTTAGGGGTTGCTGCCGTCTTATTTACGGGTATTTTTTTTGGAGGCATAGACCCGGCACTCAAGATTCCTGATACAATATTCGTACTTGGGCTTGTGCTCTTTGTCTACTCTATTGGACTCAATTCTGGTCCTGCATTTTTTGACTCTTACAAAAAGAATGGTGTCAGAGATTTCTCATTTCTGATTAGTATGTTGATTTTTTCAGGACTTGTTGCCGTCGCTATGTTTTGGCTATTTGGTCTGAGTCCTGCAGTGATAACAGGCATCTATTCAGGGAGTACCACAAATACACCCTCACTTGCAGGTGTTATAGATTATATCAATAGCAGCTATGGAGATGCTAGTCCTGATATCAGCAACCAAGCTGTCATCGGCTATTCACTCTCATATCCTATGGGTGTCCTTGGCAGTATCATCGCCATACTAATCATGGAAAAACTCTTGAAGGTAGATTACGGGAAAGAGAAGCATGCACTAAGGAAACAGTATCCTATGGAGAAGTTCCTCAGCTCTGCACTTATAAAAGTGACTTCGGATAAGTTGGATGGTAAATCACTTAGAGAACTGTTATTAGAGTATGATTGGGATGTCGTTTTTTCCAGACTTATAAAAGATAACAAAACCAGTAGTCTGCCTAATTGGGATACCATATTGGAGAAAGGTGATTTAGTAATGGTGGTCGGTAAGGAAGATGATATAATGGCCGTCATCACTGGATTAGGAGAAAGGGCTACATCTAATCTGGAATATGATCGAAGCACTTTTGATGTAAGAAGAATATTCTTGTCAAATCCTAATCTGGCTGGTCGCACATTAGCCTCTCTTAATCTCGCCAAAAAATTTAATGCTGTCATATCACGTATACGAAGAGGTGATATAGATATGTTGGCCACTGATGATACAGTACTAGAGCTAGGAGATAGAATCAGGTTCATAGCACAACGTAAAGACCTTAGGGCTTTATCAGAATTCTTTGGAGATTCATACACAGAAAGTAGCAAGGTGGATTTGTTTTCATTTGGACTTGGCATTGGGCTAGGGTTGGTTCTGGGTAATCTGGAGATTGGATTCGGTACAGTTTCTTTTAGCCTCGGTTATGCAGGCGGGCCACTTATTATGGGGCTAATCCTTGGCACCCTAAGACGAACGGGTCCTGTAGTATGGACGCTTCCTTATTCAGCAAATATTACCTTACAACAAATTGGACTAATCTTATTACTCGCCTGCGTGGGTGTCAATTCTGGTGAGGCCTTTGCATCCAGTCTGAGTATCGATAGTATCTGGATTATTCTTGCAGGGACAATCATTACGATACTGACTGCATGTGCGGCATTACTTATAGGCTATAAATTAGTGAAGCTTCCTTTTTCTTTACTTCTGGGTATTGTATCTAATCAGCCCGCCGTTCTAGACTTCGCCAAAGCGCGGAGCAATAATAGGGTCCCAGAGTTTGGATATAGCATGATGTTTCCCATCGCGTCAGTCATGAAGATACTTATCGCACAAATATTGTTTGTGGT
>CAZIMH010000077.1:0-11102 GCA_964540155.1 uncultured Saprospiraceae bacterium | reverse complement strand
GCTCTGTAGGGATATAGTTTAATTCTGTTTCATAACAAGCTCTTGGATTGACAATACAAGAGCATCTTTGCATGGTAAACGTATGATCTAGACAGGCTTGATTACAAGCAATACAGGTATTGATTTCATCGGCCTTTCCATCCATCGCTTTCTGTACAAAAAAGCCATCCGCAAGAAATGGTCTGGCCATGGAGACCATATTAGCACAGCCTTCTTCGAGCACTTTCTCGGCAATCTCTGGCGTATTGATTCTGTTGGTAGCTATAAGTGGTATCGATACTTTACCCATTAGCTTCTTTGTAACCCAAGCAAAACCACCTCGAGGCACTACTGACCCTATAGTAGGTACTCTTGCCTCATGCCAGCCAATACCTGAATTAATAATCGTCGCTCCTGCAGCCTCTATCTCTTTCGCCAATTGTACCACCTCCTCGAAACTGCTGCCTCCTTCTACCAAATCTAGCATGGACAGCCTATAGATAATTATGAAATTTGGTCCTACAGCTTCTCTTGTCTTCTTGACGATTTGGATAGGAAACTTAATCCGATTCTCATAAGCACCTCCCCATTCGTCTGTCCTATGATTTGTCCTCTTGACGATAAATTGATTTATAAGATAACCTTCAGATCCCATAATCTCTACACCGTCATAACCTGCAAGCTTGGCCATCATCCCACAATTAACAAAATCATCTATCGTCCTGTAGACATCCTCAGAAGTTAGTGCTCTAGGGGTAAACATATTTATCGGCGCCTTAATCGCAGAAGGAGCTACTAAGTCTTTAGAATAAGCATACCTGCCGGAATGCAAAATCTGCATGCAAATCTTTCCCCCCTCCTGATGTACTGCTTCTGTAATGACTTTATGGTGCTCAGCATCCTCTGTCGTACTCATTATAGCGCCACCAGTTGCTACCACACCTTCTATGTTGGGTGCGATGCCACCAGTAACAATAAGTGAAACTTGACCGCGTGCCCGCTCTGCATAGAATGCGGCAGCCATCTTGTTGCCTCCAGGTATTTCCTCCAGCATGGTATGCATAGAACCCATAAGGACTCGATTCTTTAAAGTGGTAAACCCTAGGTCAAGTGGAGATAATAAGTGAGGATACATATCTTAATGTTTGCTCTATAATACTAGGAATAAACACATTTACAAAGGTCAGTTGGGATATATTCATTGAAGATTTATTTTTACATTTACAAGCAAACTTGAAATATGAAGTTCTTCACATTTATTCTGATTTCCTTCTGTCTTGTCTTGTTTAGTTGTTCTGGGAATTCTCAGAAAGATGCACCAAGCAATGACAAAGTAAAAAGCACGAAAACAACAAAGAGTAGTAAGAAGAATACTAAAAAGAAGAATAATGTCATAAAAGACGCCAAGCCTATCCCTCCCAAGCAGTTAGAGGCTGCCAAAGCCATAATAAAAAGAGCTGATGAGGAAGAATTAGCTGCACTAGATGGTCTCAAGTTGTTTAAGACCCACTGTGCGCTCTGCCATGGTTTTAAAGGAGATATGAAGATAAATGGCGCAAAAGATCTCACCAAATCTGAGATATCCCTCAATGAAGCTGTGGCCCAAGTTTACTTCGGAAGAGGGCTCATGCAACCGTATAAAGGCCTCCTTTCTGATACAGAAATCATTGCAGTCTCTAAGTATTCAGAAACACTTAGAAAGAAATAGTTCAAATTCCAAGTTGACAATTCTCCATATTTTAACACTTTTCATATCTTAGATACGATGGAAGTGTCCTCAGCGAAGTTATTAAGGAAGTGTTAGGGTCGCAGCAGGATAAGGCCTTACCACGTTTGTAGGCTAGAAGATTTAATAAATCCTACTTGCCTTGCAGTTCTCGATCCAAGAGTTAATAAGAAATTACTAATCATAATTAATGAATTCGTATGCTTAGAAATATTGTATTTCTGATCATTGGAATATCTTTTTCAGTAAGTACCGCTTACTCACAGGATATCCATTACAGTCAGTTTTTCAATTCGCCATTGAACTTGAATCCAGCTTTGACCGGTATATTCAATGGCAATGTCCGGATACATGCTAATTACAAGGATCAGTGGGCAGGTGTGCCTGTAGGTTATTCTTCCGCTGACCTGGGATTTGACATGAAGCAGCAAGTCGGCAAGAAAGGTCATTTCTTGGGTTTTGGTGCCTTATTAAATTATGATAGGGCAGGCGATTTAGACTTAGGATGGACAGGAGGAAATCTCTTCTTATCACTCAGTCTGAAATTAGGCGACCACAGCTTTATCACCCCAGGCGTAACGCTTGGCTATTTCCAAAGATCACTTAATCCAGCTAATGTAACAACTGGCAATCAGTCTAGCGGAAAAGGCGCTGACCCTACAATTGCTGCTGAAACCATCAACAATGAAAGCGTCAGTTTCGGAGACTTAGGCGTGGGACTTAATTACAGATGGCAGAAAAACTTCAGAAAGCACTTAGACTTAGGCGCAAGCCTGTCTCATGTCAATGGCCCAGAAACCCAATTCTTAACCACTACAAATACACAAGTGGACCGTCCTCAGCGACTTTCTGCGTACGGGATATATCAAACACCGCTCGGAGATAAATTAGATTTAATTCTAAATGGACTGTACTCAGTGCAAGATACGTACGAAGAAATTGTCCTTAACATACAAGGAAAAATATATCTCAATTCTTCTAAAAGTACCGCGCTTTATCTTGGCGTTGGGACTCGACTTGAAGATGCCTTATATCCACTGATCGGTCTGGAAGTAGGACCTTTGTACGGTGCATTTTCATATGACTTGAACAATTCTAATTTCGATGTAGCTACAAATGGCAGAGGTGGACCAGAACTCAGCCTCAGATATATATGGTCTAAGGTGCCTGAAGTAGATTACAATCCTTGCCTTATCTATTGATTCATCCCACAAAGACTATTATGCAATTCAATATAAAATATATAGCACTTGTGATAGGATGCATCTTTTCACAGGTTACCTATGCGCAATTTTATTCTTACAGTCAGCTGAAAAAAAGTGCTGATGAGGCCTATGGTAATACCCATTTTTTAAAAGCAATAGACTTCTATCAGCAAGCCATAGAGATCAATAAAAATCATGAGCCGGATGTATTATTCCGATTAGGAGATGCGGCTTTCCAATCTCATTCTATGAGTCTAGCTAAGCATTCTTTAGAAAGCTACCTGAGTTATGATGACATCCCACTAGCCCATGAAGCCATTTTTAGAATAGCTAGAGTAGAGCATCTGGACGGTAATTATGCAGCCGCCATAAGGCAGTACGACCTGTATCTTTCAGAGTATGATGACAAAGATCCTCGGACGACAGAAAATATTCACTATCTAAAAGGCTCTGCAGAATGGGCACTAAACTCGACTGCCGAAAATACTGTAGACACCGTAATGCGACTTAGCAATGATATCAATACGCCATATTCTGAAAATGCCCCTTTTGATTTGAATGGAGAGTTATATTATAGTTCGCTAAGATTCCCAATAGAAAATGACAAATACAAAAGAAGTAAATCACAGCTACTCAAGGAGACCACAGTTGTAGAAATACCTGGAGCTAATGACAATCAATTAATCTCTAATCCAGCTTTCACAGAAGATGGCAGCCAAATGTATTTTACGATATGCGATTACGTTAATGTCTACGGAATCCAATGCCAGATATACAAAGGAGATGTCGTAAATGGCGCCATAAGCAATATTGTTGCTTTACCATCTAGCATCAATACCGAAGGATACACGACAACACATCCTTCCATAGCAGAAACTAATGAAGGCATCTTTTTGTATTTTGCCAGCAATAGATTCGGGGGTAAAGGTGGTTTGGATATATGGAGAACAGAAGTCAACAGTAACAGTTATGGGGAACCATCTGTTGTGAGTGCTGCCAATACAAAGGGAGATGATTTATCACCATATTTTCATAGCCAATCTAACACCTTGTACTTCAGCTCTAATGGAATGCAAGGATTTGGAGGACATGATATCTATAAGCTGGAAGAAAATGATACTGAAGTTATAAACCTAGGTAACAATATCAACTCTAGCTATAATGATATTCATTACTACGTTAGTGAGGAAGGAGATTTCGGATATTTTACCTCTAATAGACCTGGGTCATTATACGCAGAGGATAAATATGAAACATGTTGCTATGACATATACAAGGCCAAAATAAAAGAGTGTTCTGTAGATCTTAAAACCCTTGCTTATGATAGTGAAACCGGGGAACCGCTCGCTGGCGTTAGAACAAAGATATATGATGCTGAGACAGGAGAAGTTTTCTTCGACCAGATTATCTCTGGAAACGAAAATGAAGTAAATCTTCCATGCAGAAAGACTTGGATGCTCACTGCGAGTAAGGAAGACTATAACGATCTGAACATGAATCTCTCAGACATGGTCATGGTTTTCGGTCGAGATAATGAAGTATCCCGTGATCTGAGATTATCTAAAGATTACTCAGAATTATCACTCATTATTTCTGTATTTGAGGAGGTGGCTAAGGACCCCATCCAAGGATCTGATATTTATATCACTAACCTAGAGACAATGGAACAAATTTCTGCTTTGGGGATAGATAGCAACACTGCAACCTTTGATATTAAATCTGAGACTAAGTATTTAATAGAAATAAACAAGCCTGGCTTTAAAGAAAATAGTTTTGAAGTAGAGGCTAAGCTAGGAGAGACATCTATTCAGAAAGAAGCGATTCTTGGCTATATAGATATTGTAAAGAAATCTATAGTATCACTGGAAAACGCCATTCCTGTGAGTCTATACTTTGACAATGACTCACCAGACCCAAGAACAAACAGCACCACTTCTACTAAGACCTATACTGAAACTTTCGATAGTTACTATTCTAGAAAAGACGAATATAAAAATCAGTACCTAAGCCTATATCCGATTTCTAGTGACAAAGTTACTGCCTCTGGAGAAATAGACTACGTATTTGACAACCATGTAAAGTTGGGATTTGATAGATATGATGTATTCAAAAATCAATTGCTTATCGTATTGCAATCAGGTCAGGATATAAATATTTACCTAAAAGGATACACGAGCCCGTTAGCCAAGAGTGATTACAATACGGCTTTGGGTAAAAGAAGGGTAGACAGTATCAGGAAAGAGTTTGATTCATGGAATAGTGGGGCTTTACTGCCTTACATTCGTTCAGGTCAGCTGAAAGTAACAGAACGATCTTTTGGTGAAACCACTGTACCTGAAGGTGTAAGTGATGACCCAAATGCGCCGAACAAATCCATATATAGCCCACAGGCAAGTTTGGAAAGAAGAGTAGAGATAGAAGAAATAAATTTTAACGAACAGTAATTTAAAGTTTGATCATAATGAAAAGCATAATTACAAGCATCAAACTCATCATTATAGGCTTCCTATTCTTATATGCGCCTAATGTTGTCGCTACACACGTAGCCGGAGGAACAATGACCTACAAATGTCTAGGAAATAATAGGTATGAGATATCTATGGAATTCCGACGTGATTGTATCAATGGTGCTGAAAGTGCACCTTTTGATAGTCTTGCTTCATTTGGTGTATATGATACCAACTTCAATCTGGTCACCTTTCCAGTAGAAGATTCAGATATACCTGGCGTTAGCTTTGCTGGAAGATTCCAAATCCCTCTAACGACTAACGATACCTTGTTCGAGACATTAACCACAGAGTGTAATGTCATCTCAGGCGATGTATGCGTACAACGGACAGTATACCGAGATACAATTGTACTACCAATGAATTCAAATGGGTACAATATTGTATATCAACGGTGTTGTAGGAATCTGTCCTTAAGTAATATTCTCAATCCACTGAGCACGGGAGCAACATATTGGGTCAATATATCACGGAAGGCCTTGGAAGTCTGCAATAGTTCTCCTAATTGGATAGACTGGCCAGACGTCTTTATCTGCTCCGCAGACACCTTACGATATGCGCATACTGCTATAGATCCGGATGGAGATTCATTGGTCTATTCACTTTGCACCCCGTCTGCTGGTCTGAATGAGATTGAAAATATATGGATGAATCCACCAACCTCCCTTCAAATACCAGAAGTTGTATTTGGACCCACTTTTAGTGTCAATAATATGTTCGGAGGTGGAGACCCCTTAATCGTCGACCCACAAACGGGAGATTTATTTGCCGTGCCTCCAGCCATAGAGTCACAGTTCCTTATAGGTGTATGTGTACGAGAGTATAGAGATGGAGAGTTGTTATCAGAGGTCCGAAGAGACTTTGAATACAACATTAGAACTTGTGGCCGAGCACCAGTTGCTGTAGCCTTACCTGATGCCTTTATGAAGTGTAATAGTTTAGATGTCGACTTTACTAATCAGACTACATCTAATTTTATTGACCCAGAAGAACTACAATACAATTGGATTTTTGATTACCCTAATGGCAATTTGACTTCTAATGAAATAGAGCCTTCTGTCTCATATCCTAGCTCAGGCGTATACACAGTCGCACTCGGCGTATCTGATGGGATGTGTACAGACACAACATTTCTGGAAGTCGCAGTCGCTACTGAAGATGACCCAGCATTAGACTTTAGTCTCACTGCAATTAACTGCAATCCTTCCACAATAATTTCTTTGGCTGCAATATCCAGTATAGATAATGAACTAGAAGAGGAAGACTATGTATGGACGATAGTAGCCAATGGAGTAGAAAGCACCTTGACAGGACAGCAACCCGAATTTGACATAGGACCAGACCAGGACGTAACGATTACACTGGCACTAGATGGTCCTACTGGTTGTGTTTCAGTTAGAGAAAAAACCATAGAAGTAACTACGGTTCAGATACCTATAGTCGGTTTTTCCTTAGAGTCCTTTAATTGCAATTCGACGACAGGAATTACGCTTCAGAGTGATATAATAAGTCCCACAGCAATAGATGATGATAATATCGTATGGACAATAACTGCAAATGGAACTTCCACAACTGTGACCGGACCAAATCCAAATGTGGATATTATTAATGACCAAACCATATCAGTCACGCTGCAAGTAACGACACCTGATGGATGTATAGATACAATGACTCAGGATTTTGAAATCACTACTGAGCCAGACCCAATGATATCATTTGAACATGGCGCTACAAATTGTAATAATTCAACAATATTGAGTTTAAGTGGCTTCGCTACAAGTATTAGCCAAAATATAGACCCTAGTTCTTTTGAGTGGTTAGTCACGACAACCAGCGGCCAACAACTGAGGGCGAATGGTTCGCTGGTGAATCTAGATATAGAATCAGACCAGATCGTTTCCGTACAGCTTCAGGTTACAAGTTTGGAAGGATGTACCACGACGATTACTGAGTCTATTCAAGTAACATCAAGTGCTTTCAATCCAACCTTTTCTGACGCGATCGTTTGTCCAGGAGAAGCAGCAGTAATTTTTGTCAATCCAGATCCAACGCTTACTGTAGACATATCGCCACAACCATCCGACTTAGTTGTAGACAGTAATGGTAATTTTATTGTAAATAATAATCAGGTCTCACAGACATATAGCATCACTGTTAGCAGTGCAGATTGTCAGCGGACTGGAACAGTTACGGTGACTGTAGATTCTAATCCTACTTTTCCAGCTATAGATGATATCATTCAGTGTGGAGATGCTACAGTAGGCCTCAATCCGAACGGCCCCGTAAATTTCGTATATGATTGGACTGGACCGAATGGTGTCACCTTTGACAATGCGGCTTCTAATCCGCTTGTAAGCCTAGGTACCTCTGGTACATTCGAAGTGGTTATCCGTACTTCGGAGATGAGTAACTGTACAGGATTTGACACGGTGACTGTAAACAAAGTAGAATTGCCTACAATTGAGTTATTGCCCGAGGCCAGCCTGATTTACTGTGAGAATGATACGATAACTGTTTCTGCTAATTCTGTAGGACAGCTGACTTGGATAGATGATAATGGAAATATTATTTCGACAAATACAGAACTAACGTTAAGTGGGCTTCAGGAATCAGAATTAATCACTATAGAGTCGGTTACTCCTGAGGGCTGCATGTCTTCTGCCGAACTGGAATTACAATTTATTGCTGCCCCAAGATTTGAATTCGACCCAAGTGCAGAAAGAAGTACTTGTCTAGATGAATCGATTTCTATTTCTATAGATTCAAATGAAGATATAATCTGGAGAAATGAGTCAGGTGATATTATATTCTCAGGAACAACATTAGAGATACCTAATTTGGATCAGGACACAACGCTTATAGTCACTGCTACGAACGATCTAGGGTGTACTTATACTGATGCAATCACACTGACAACATTTGACTTACCTGTGCTAGCACCAGAAGGTTCTCAGGATATGAACATCTGCATTGATACAGAATTAACGGTCAATTATGACAGTGATGATATGGTCCAAATTTTGGATAAGGATGGCAATGTGCTAAGCGATAGCAACGGACTCGATTTGGATGGGCTAGACGAAACGACTTGTTATACTATCATAGTTACAACCGAAAATGGCTGTACTTTGACTGATAGCTTGACGATTACTGTTTTTGATGAACTTGGATTCAGTATCAATGATGATGAATCAAATATCATATACTGCCAAGGCTTCAATCCAGTATTGAATACCTCATCCAATGTACCTGCGGATGTAGAATGGTTTGTGGATGGCGTACTTGTTGGTAATGGGCTGTCGTTGACAGATTTCTTTCCGACAGGTGATTTTGATCTCGTAGCTGTAGCAACTGATGAATTTGGTTGTACAGACTCTGATACTATCTCAGTGACAGAATCCATTGCAGAAGGTGAAATCACAGGTCCATCACAATTATGTCTTGGAGAAACAGTGACCCTGACCTACAATCCAAATATCCAAACAGAATTTGATATAAGGTGGACACCTGAAGAGGGAGATCTCACTGGCACGTCCATCTCAGTTACTCCTGACGTCACCACAGAATACCAAGTCGTCTATACCAATGATAATGGATGTATAGATGAAACTTCATTCACTGTCCTTGTGGGCGGGTTTCCTGAAGAAGTATTTATAACTGCCGAACCTCAGGAGGTCTGTCTTTCACTAACGACGGAACTCTCTGTAAATGCAAGACCAAATGATGAGGTGCTCTGGTCGCCAGCAGATTTACTAGATGACGCTACCAGTGAATCACCTATAGCGACACCAACTGAAAATACCACTTTCAATGTCTTATTGACAGATGAACTGGGATGTACTACAAGTACAGCAATAGATATAACAGTAGTACAACCTACTTGTGACGAACGAGATGTCTTTATACCAAATACATTTACACCTAATGGGGATAATCTCAATGATATATTCAGAGCAGAATCTACTTTCCTCCAAAGCATGGAACTGGTTGTCTATAACAGATGGGGAGAGGAAGTTTTCAATTCGACAGATTTGAATGTGGGATGGGATGGCACCTTTCAAGGTTCTGAGTTAGCGCCTGATGTCTACGGCTACTATTTCAATGGGATATGTGTGAATGGCTTTACTGTACAAATGCAAGGAAATGTAACACTTGTAAAATAATGTAAGGAAGACAATCTCATGCATTGAGCTTTGTTTTCGATTAGGTTATCTTTGCGCTATGAGCAAAAAGGGTAGAGTATTGGTTGCAATGAGTGGTGGGATAGACAGCACCGTCACTGCTATGATGCTGCATGAGCAAGGCTACGAAATTGTAGGCATTACAATGAAGACCTGGGATTATGCCTCTTCAGGCGGATCTAAAAAAGAAACTGGCTGCTGTAGTCTGGATTCTATAAATGATGCAAGGGAGATTGCAGTTCAAAAAGGGTTTCACCACTTTATAGTAGACATAAGAGAGGAATTCGGAGACTATGTCATAGACAACTTTGTAGAAGAATATATAGCGGGAAGAACGCCTAATCCTTGCATCTTATGTAACACCCATATAAAGTGGAGTGCACTTCTAAAGCGTGCTGACGCTATGGATTGCGAGTTTATTGCTACTGGGCATTATGCCAAGATTAAAAACAACAATGGCAGATACTACGTATCCAAAGGATTAGATCCGAGAAAGGATCAATCCTATGTATTATGGGGCCTATCTCAAGAATGCATGGAAAGGACGATGTTTCCACTAGCAGACTATACCAAGGAAGAGATAAGAAAAATGGCGTTCGATTGGGGATATGAATCCTTATCCAAGAAGCCAGAGAGTTATGAAATATGTTTCGTGCCTGATAATGATTATCGCGGCTTTCTGAAGCGTCGTGTACCAGAGTTGGAAGCCAGTGTGCAGGGAGGCATATTCATAGACCAGCAAGGAAATAAGCTAGGCAAGCATGATGGTTATCCTTTCTATACAATCGGGCAGAGAAAAGGCTTAGGAGGCGGATTCAAGACGCCTAAGTATGTCACTGAAATTATCCCTGAAAGTAATACCATCGTTCTAGGAGAAGCTGATGACTTACTGAAGAATGCGATGTATGTCAAAGGATTAAATTTTCAGAAGTCCCTCAGTCTAGATATTGACAAAGAGTACGTAACTATGGTAAGGTATAATGACAGAGGCACCTTATCTAAAACACAGAATATTGGTAAAGACGAGATGAAAGTAGATTTTCTTGCCAATGTGAGAGGGATTGCTCCTGGGCAGTCGGCAGTGGTCTATGATGGAGAAGATGTCGTCGTGGGCGGTATAATACAACGTAAGTAGTACGATATTATCGCCTTTTTTCATACTACACTATTGACATAAGCGTTTATTATTCAGAATCTTCCCCTGGATTTCATTGTCTACCAAGATTTAAGCCCAAAATTTCTTAATTTTATATTAGAATAAATCATAATATGAAACTCTTGGTCAAGTTAATTTCAGTGTCTATACTTTTTTCAGTTCTCTTTATCTCATGTGGTGAAGATGTGACACTCAACCTTGATGACTTTGATACTGGATCTAGATATCACCCTGCGAGTCTAGATAGATTCTGGATATACAAAATCGACTCTTTAACTATCACGAATGGTGGATCAGCAGTTTCATCATCTACTTCTTTCTTGAGAGAAAGCTTGGTAAGCTCTTTCT
>CAZIMH010000076.1:0-11316 GCA_964540155.1 uncultured Saprospiraceae bacterium | reverse complement strand
GTTATGACCTGCATCCAAACGGATTTTTATAAAAGAAGATTTTGTCATGTTGTAAGTATATATAAAACCTATAAAATCGAATGATATATTCAGATAATTGTATTATAAATCTATCTTTGCGTGCTGTCCCAGCATATTAAATGCGTTTCCCATTTTTTCATCCCGAAAACGGCTTTTTTTTAATTTGGATTTGGATGATTAGATGAGAGAAATTAAGAGATATTTGGTGACTGCGGCACTTCCATATGCCAATGGTCCTCTTCATATTGGCCACCTTGCCGGTGCTTACCTTTCGGGTGATATTTACACAAGATTTTTAAGACTCTACGGTAAAGACGTATTGTATATATGTGGGTCAGATGAACATGGCGCAGCTATAACTATAAAATCCCTAAAAGAAAATACAACTCCCCAAGAAATCGTAGATAAGTATCATGTTCTTTTCAAGGATACTTTTGCTCAGATGGGGATTAACTTTGATTACTATCATAGAACCTCTGCAGAACTCCATCACGAAACTTCTCAAGAGTTCTTTACTACCCTATTCGACAAAGGTGAATTTATAGAGAAAGAGTCCGAGCAATATTATGACCCAGTAGCCAAGCAGTTTCTTGCAGACCGATATATAAAAGGTACATGCCCCAAATGTAGTCATCCCTCTGCTTATGGTGACCAATGCGAGAATTGCGGATCCACTCTTAGTCCTACTGAACTTATAAATCCACAAAGCACACTTAGCGATGGTAAACCAGAACTTCGAAAAACGAAGCACTGGTATCTTCCCCTCGATAAATATGAAGAATGGCTTCGAGAGTGGATAGAGCAGGGCACCGTAGATGGCGAACAACTTCATTATCCTGAAGACTGGAAAAATCATGTGATTGGCCAATGCAAATCATGGTTGGACAATGGGCTCATGCCAAGGTCTATGACAAGGGATTTGACTTGGGGAGTAGATGTGCCTAAACATATAGAAGGCGCAGAAGGTAAAAAACTATATGTATGGTTAGATGCGCCTATCGGATATATCTCATCTACCAAGCAGTGGGGCTTAGATAACAATAAGGACTGGGAACCTTACTGGAAGGATGATGCCTCAGCCTTAGTTCATTTTATAGGCAAAGACAATATTGTGTTTCACTGCCTGATCTTTCCAGCTATCTTGAAGGCACACGGCGACTATGTCCTACCTATAAATGTACCAGCCAATCAATTTATGAATTTGGAAGGAGACAAAATATCTACTTCCAGAAATTGGGCGATATGGGTACATGAATATCTCAATGACCTACCTGGTAAGCAAGATGAGCTCAGGTATGCGATGATAAAGAATATGCCAGAACAAAGAGATAGTGAATTTACCTGGAAGGCATATCAGGAAGCCAACAATAATGAGCTGGTTAATAATCTAGCCAATTTCATCAACAGAGTCATTGTCCTTACTAATAAGTACTATGAAGGAGAAGTACCAGCATTCGATGAAAACTTAGACATCGTAGGCGCTGAGAGCGAAGACGACATCAGTTTTCATGATGCTGAAATGCTAAGATTATTCGACAATGTGGATTCACTCTGTGCCTGTCTTAGAAAATATGATTTCAGAGGAGGGTTAAAAATACTCATGGAAATTTCTTCTCAGGGCAATCAGATTCTACAATTCAATGAACCTTGGAAAACAATAAAGACTGAGCCAGAACTAGTCAAGGTCGTTATTAATCTCATGTTACAGTATGTGAAGGTTATCAGTGTGGTTATAAGACCATTTCTCCCTTTTACATCAGATAAACTGACTAGTTTGCTAAATGTAGAAGCCATTAAAGAGTCAGGCGAATTACTGGCGCTTTGCAATTCATTGGCTGAAGGAGAATTACTACTACCTATTGGTCATAAGATTAATGAACCAGAACATCTATTCACAAGGATAGACGATGAAGTCATCACTGAACAAGTCAACAAATTAATGGCAACTGTACCTAAAACTACTCCAGAAGAAACTACATCCGTCAAAGAAACCATCCAGTATGATGACTTCATGAAAATGGACCTAAGGGTGGCAACCATAACGGCAGCAGAGAAAGTAAAAAAAGCTGATAAGTTGCTGCAACTAACTTTGGATGTTGGTTTTGAGCAGAGAACAGTGGTTTCTGGCATCGCTCAACATTTCTCACCAGAGCAGGTCGTCGGTCAGAAAGTAACTTTACTTGCCAATCTTGCGCCTCGGAAAATTAGAGGTGTAGAATCCAAAGGGATGATTCTAATGGCTGAAAATGATGATGGCTCACTAAAATTTGTAGAGCCAGGAGTTGAAAGCGAAAATGGCGCAGGAATCAGTTAATGTTGACTCTTTTAAAAACAGAACTGCCTAATTCTTTTCCCCATATTTGATTACCCCCATCATCAAATCCCTTCTCCCAGTTCATAAAACTGCCATTTCTCAACTTAATGGTAGACGTCGTATAAGCAGCATTATCCACATTGCTCTTACACTCGTCCATTCTGGTAGAGCCAGAAAAAGATCCGTCACCGTGACGTATAATATATAGCGTACACCCTTCACTGGCAATAAGGTCGTCTATGGAGAATTTATTAAAATAGGTTGGCGTCTTCCACTGCCCTATTGCCTGTTCAGGATTAGGGAGTTTGTATATATTACTCACAAAGCCACCATTATTATCACTTTCGATTTTATAAATCTGCTGAAGTTGTGGATGGGATGGCAGTGCTGTGGCGAACTGCTCAGCATATAGAAAATGGCCTTCCTTTCCTTCCCAAATAGGCACTATTCTGAGTGACACATCTACAGTGCTACTATCCCCGTTAATGGCTTTATTCTCGAAATGACCGACCATTAAACTCTTAAGGCTTTGGATATCCTCAGACTTTACGATGCCATCAGAATTTACTGACCGCTTAGTATTTGTCCTCTTTTTGCTCACAGTAGATTTAGAGCTTTTGCATCCAGCTAGAAATACTAGCGAACTCAGTAAGCATAACATCATCATTCTCATATGCATCTTGGCCATTCTTAGGTGTCATTTTAATTGAGGACACAAAGATGAAATTTGTGATCGTTTTTCCACACTTAATGTCCATGTTTTAGACTAACATTCAGGACATAGGATACATATTTCAGAAAGAATTAACTTCGTTTAATATACATGGACATCATAACATCAAAAGACTAATCGAAATGCGCACATTGATTTTCATTATTGTGCTGATTAGCGGCCTTATCTCATCTACCATACTCAAAGCACAACTGTCTGATGATGCGTCCATTTCTATTATCACCTGTCGGGCAGGAGATGATATCTATAATACCTTCGGCCATAGTGCAATCAGGGTCCAAGACCCTCATCTCAGACTTGATGTCATTTACAATTATGGGATTTTCAACTTTCAAGAAGAAGGCTTCGTCGGCAAATTTCTTAGAGGCAAGCTCAAATACTGGATAGGAAAATCTAGAATGGCATCCTTTGCAGAAGGTTATCAAGAAGAAAAAAGAACCATTCTGGAGCAGAGACTCAATCTCAGTCAAGAGGAAAAAATTAAACTTTATCGCGCCTTAGAGGATAATTATAAACCTGAGAACAGATACTACTTATATGATTTCTTTTTCGACAATTGTTCCACTAGGATAAGAGACATCCTTTCAGACAATATATCAAACCTAGAATATCCAAAGCAGACTGAAAAAGAACTCACTTTCAGACACCTCCTAGATCAGCATAGCTATCGATCTCCATGGACTGACTTTGGAATGGATTTACTGATAGGAAGGATTACCGATAATAATTCAAGTGTAGAAGAACAGATGTTTTTACCAGAATTTCTCTACCAACATCTAGAGGCTACCACAGTCAATAATGAACCCCTCGTTACTTCAACTTCTGTTTTGCTTGACTTTGAGGATATAGAAAAGCAAAGAGACCACACACCTTTTTTCACACCGATACTCTTTTTTGGAGCCTTGCTCCTGCTTGAGCTAGTCATATTTTTCTGGGGACTAGATTCGAGATGGATAGCCATATATGACAAATTCTGGTTTGCACTGGCAGGCATCGGCAGCCTCGCTCTTACTTTCATGTGGATAGGCACAGACCACGTGACCACTAAGACAAATCTTAATCTCCTATGGATGAATCCGCTTTTCTTATTCGTATTATTCAAGCGCTCAAAGAAAATTGAAACTGCGATTTTGTGCTTATTAGCTGTTGCTGCTTTGCAAACTGCATTCTATCAGAGTTATCATGGGGCTGTTTATCCCATCATAACCATCTTATTCCTTAAGATTGTGCGACGCATTCAAAAAAGAAAAAACGTCGTCTAATCCAATCTTAACTGTCGTTTTGACATCTTAATACAAAGAAAGCGTACAGAATGTCAGTCACTCTTGGCTAAATCTATGTTGGTACACATATTGATCATTATCACTCAAAGAGTAAAAGATATGTTTGATGACCTGGTTTTTCCTGTGCTCAGTAGTGGAGACGACAGTGATATTCTTCCTTATATTTCCATCAATGAAAAAGATGAAGATTCTGGAAAATTATTGGAGTACCCTGGAGAACTCCCAGTGCTTGCATTGAAGAATACAGTATTGTTTCCTGGGGTCGTTATTCCTATTACGGTAGGCCGGACTAAAAGTGTAAAAGCGGTAAAGCAAGCCTATGAAGGTGACAAACTCGTCGCAGTTTTTTCCCAAATAAATCCCAATACTGAAGACCCAAGCAAAGAAGACTTGTACAATATAGGGACCACCGCAAAAATCATCAAACTACTCACGATGCCTGACGGCACTACGACAGCTATTCTGCAAGGCAAAAGAAGATCTAAGCTAATCAACCTTATCTCAGAGCAACCATTTCTACTCGGCAACATAGAGCAGGTTCCCGTCATGCCTAACCAAGAAGTGGAGTTTAAAGCAACGATAAGTAGTATAAAGGATATCGCCAAACAGATTATAGAGCTATCTCCACAAATCCCTAAGGAAGCTATGGTCATGCTCCAAAACATCAAAGGAGACAGCTACCTTCTAAATTTTATTGCTTCTAATATCAATCTACCTATTCCAGAAAAACAAAAGATACTGGAGATAGAATCCATAAAAGAAAAAGCAACTGTGATTCTTAAGAAAGTAGACCAAGAGATGCAGATGCTCAAGGTTAAGGGTCAGATAGAATCCAAAGTTAGAGGAGACATAGAAAGACAGCAAAGAGATTATTTTCTTAATCAGCAGCTTAAAACCATACAGGATGAGCTAGGAGATAATCCCCATAAAGAAGCGGTAGAAGAATTAAAGTTAAGGGCTGCAGATATGAAATGGCCTGAGTATGCGGCAAAACATTTCGACAAGCAAATAGCCAAAGTGCAACGCATCAATCCCCAAGTAGCCGAATATTCGGTAACACTTAATTACCTGGAACTGATGTTGGATTTGCCATGGGGAAAATATACTGAAGACAATTTCGACCTTAAGAATGTATCTAAGACTCTGGACCAAGATCATTATGGGTTACAAGATGTCAAAGAACGCATTATAGAACATTTGGCCGTACTCAAACTGAAAGGTGACATGAAAGCGCCGATCATCTTATTAGTAGGCCCACCGGGAGTCGGTAAAACCAGTCTGGGTAAATCAGTTGCAAAGGCATTGAAGCGAGAGTTTATTAGAATGTCCTTAGGTGGACTGCATGATGAAAGTGAGATTAGAGGACACAGGAAAACATATATCGGTGCTATGCCTGGTCGGATTCTACAATCGATAAAAAAGGCTGGCTCATCCAACCCCGTTTTTATATTGGATGAAATAGATAAAGTAGGCAACAATTTCAGGGGTGATCCATCATCTGCACTACTAGAAGTGTTGGATCCAGAGCAAAATTCCACTTTCTATGACAACTATCTAGAACTGGATTATGACTTATCCAAAGTGATGTTTATCGCTACAGCTAACTCACTTAACACGATACAATCTGCGCTGCTCGACCGGATGGAAGTTATCAATGTCAGTGGCTATTCTACTGAAGAAAAAATAGAAATAGCAAAAAAACATCTTGTCCCTAAACAACGCAAAGATCATGGTCTTAAGGGCAATGATGTCACCATTACAAAGCCCACATTAGAAGCACTCATCAGTGCTTACACCAGGGAGTCAGGGGTACGATCTTTAGACAGAGTCATCGCAGGTGTCATGCGAAATGTAGCTAAAAATAAAGCTATGGAGCTCACTTACGATAAAACAATTAAGCCAGATCATTTGGCCACAATATTAGGGCCCGCAAAATTCTCTAAGGATGACAGCACCAAAATTTCAACACCTGGTGTAGCCATTGGACTTGCATGGACGCAGGTCGGAGGAGATATACTGTTTATAGAGACCAGCTTAAGCACAGGAAAAGGTAAGCTGATTCTCACAGGAAATCTAGGCGATGTCATGAAGGAGTCAGCTACCACTGCCTTGAGTTATATAAAAGCAAATGCTAAAAAATTAGGGATAGATGAAGCAGCATTTAGCAATCACGACGTGCACGTTCACGTACCCCAAGGTGCCATACCTAAAGATGGGCCTAGTGCGGGTATCACTATGATGTCTTCTATCGCTTCAGCATTTCTAAAAAAGAAAGTCAAGAAAGGGATAGCCATGTCGGGTGAGATTACACTGAGAGGTCGTGTGCTACCAGTAGGAGGCATAAAGGAAAAAGTATTGGCGGCCAAACGAGCAGGGCTCAAAGAAGTCATTCTCTGCAATCAAAATGAAAAGGACATAAAGAAAATCAATGAAAACTTTATTAAGGATATGTCATTTAAATTCGTAGAGAATATGGTAGATGTCTTAGAATATGTGCTATGATGAAATCATGCGGTTAAAATGCCGTTAAACCTTCATCAGATTTTATACTCAAAGTAAAGAATATTGTTGTTTTATAAATATGAAGAAGTTATTTATTGCTGTCATTTTGGTTTGCGCTTTTTCCTTAGCCTATGGCCAAGATCAACCACCAAGAGTCGTACAATTTAGCGGAATCGTAGTCACCGAGGACGATAAAGGGGAGATCATGCCACTACCCTACACTTCTATAGCTGTAAAAGGCACTTCCAGAGGAACCTACTCAGAGATAGATGGATTTTTCTCTTTAGCTGCTAGAGTCGGAGACACCTTATCATTCAGTAGAATCGGATTTAAGACTGTCGAACATTCAGTTTCAGATACCTTGAGTTCTGATTTTTATTCTTGGTATCAAGTAATGTCTGAAGATGACGTCCTTCTTCCCGAGGCCGTTATATATCCATGGCCAAGTAGAGAGCACTATAAAATAGAATTTCTAGCGCTGGATGTCAGCAACGAGTTAAGGCAGCGAGCAGAGGAAAACCTAGCAGCTGAAGTACTCAATAGACTCCAATATGAAGTCGCTCCAGATGGACAAAATGCCTACGAACTAGAAAGAATCAATAGGAATATAGAATATCAATACAATGGTCAATTTAAGCCACAGAAGATATTTGATGTTGTTGCCTGGAGTCAGTTTATCAAAGCATGGAAGCGCGGTGATTTCAAGCGGAAAAAGAAAAAGAAGCCTACTAATTGACCTAGCTAAAGGGAGAAGTTTTGCGATAAATTATTACTAACTTGGTACTATGCCTAAGAAACAAACTTGCCTAGAGTGCAAAGACATTCTTTTTGGCCGAGTAGACAAGAAGTTTTGCTCTGATCAGTGTCGCACAACTTACCACAATAAGCACAATTCCGACTCAAATAACTTTATGCGGAACATCAATAATATTCTGCGTAAAAATAGGCGAATTCTCCTGGCGCTTAATCCAAACGAAAAGACAAAAACAACCAAAACAGAACTGCTCGATAGAGGATTTAAGTTTAGCTACTATACTAACGAGTATATCACCAAGGGCGGCAAGGTGTACAAGTTCTGCTACGAACAGGGTTACCTTGATCTGGGCAAAGGAAATTATGCAATCGTCAAAAGGAAGGAATACGTAGATTAGAGTTAAGCGTTTTAAATTTTAATATCTCCAACAACATGAGAATCTTATCATTTGTCATTTTTACAGTCCTCATCGCTATCTCATGCAGTGGAGATAGGCAAGAAACTGTCAGACCGCATAATCCTCTCAAAGAAACCCCTGTCAAAACCACCTCCGCTGACGGCGACAGTAAAAGCGATTATGAACCTTTAGAGACTGGGGGATTGGAGTGGATGAATATGGATCAACTTGCTAAAATTCCCTTATCAGGCAGCAAATTCTATTTAATTGATGTCTATACAGAGTGGTGTGGCTGGTGTAAGGTTATGGATAAAAAGACATTTTCAGATACCGAAGTACAGGGTTACTTAAAAAAGAACTTTCATCTGATAAAATTTGATGCTGAGAGGAATGAGTCTGTCAGTTTTAAGAATAAGATCTACAACTGGGTAGAAGGCGGTAAAAGAGGCCATAATGAACTGGCATTAGAATTGCTCAATGGTAAGATGGCATATCCTGGTCTAGTCTATCTAGATGCTGATTTGAATGTCATCAAGGTGTCTTCAGGCTACAAGAATCCAAAGGAATTGTTGTTAGAGATGGAGATAGTCACACGATCTTAAAATAAATACTATATTGTAACTGAATTTTAGCCTTAAATTAAATATTGCTATGATACGTTCTATCCTTTTATTCGCACTGATGACAATTTCTTTTTCAGCATTTGCTCAGAAAGCCCATAGTGTATTCGTTGATAATAGAATATTGGATCATTTCCAATCGCAAGTAACGGATATGCAGAATATCAATCAAGATATTCTAGTCTTAAATAATAGTGACAACCGACTAGAATTAGGAAAACTAAGAAAAGCTACTGAAAAGGTTGCAGAAAGAGGATTGAGCCTGTACCACCAAATGAGCAGTTTCCTCAATAAGGAATATATAGACAGACTTGAGAGTCAAGCCTATCAGGAAGGCTCGGCATCCAATGCGCTAGAACTAAGAAATAACAAATTAAGAGCGGCCAATCCACAAATGGTGGAGCTTATGTTGACTCAAGATGACTTAGATGTTTTCTTAGATAACGTAGCTACTATTCAGAAGATCTCAGATGAGCTAGCCTATTCTGGAACAAAGAAAAGTGCAACTACAGAGACACTTAGCAGTATAACAAACTCTGCAAAAGGAATGCGTTCTGTATTCTTTAAAACTTCGGCAACCAACTAGATTCTACTTTAGACAAAAGGACTACCAGCTAATATGGCATTTGAAACAGAGGGAATACTCCATAAAGTATTCGATACACAGAGTAAGACAGATAGTTTTCAAGCAAGAGAATTTGTAATCCGCCACGAAGGCAATTATCCGCAGTTTATAAAGTTTCAACTTACTCAGGATAGATGCGACCTCATTAATAATTATAAGGAAGGTGATACTATCAAGGTATCATTTGACCTAAGAGGACGTGAATGGAATGAAAAGTACTTTACAAATCTTAATGCTTGGAAAATTGATGCTGTAGCAACGCAAAATGAAACAACAGGACCTCCACAAGCGTTTGACCCTATAGAAAGTAACGCTACTGTCCAAAGTGAACAAACTGAAACACTCACTGCTGAAGATTTTGAAGATTTGCCGTTCTAATAGCATCTCTAGCACTTCATTTACTTTTATTTTTCTTTTCTGTGCCCTTTCAGGACATAGTCAGCTTACCTTCCTAGGTGCCTCTGCCAGTTATAGTGATAGCTATCGAAGTTGGGAGATATACTCAGTGGACTCTACAGACATCGGTTATACCGAACTCTTAGATCTAAAATGGCCTTTGCGCAATGATTGGACAGAGTGGAAATGGGAAACCGAAGAAGAGGTAATCTACCTACAACAGACCTATAGAAACAATGATTCACAATGGAGTCATCGGGTATATCTTAACCCGATTACGATGAAGGCAAAATGGCGAAATGACCCTAGAATCTGGACCATAAGCTATGGAAACGAAAAGTTTATATGGAAGACGGCAAACAATCTCACGGATCAATGGGTGTACAATGACAAAGAGTATGGTTATTTTGAAGTAATAACAACTTATGAGAATGATCCTCGAGATTGGGAAATATTAGACGAGTCTTCACTTCCAGATGAAGTGAAGCGGTCCATGATTTTTATTTCTTTATATGTTGCTTCTCCTAAACTTTAGATTAAGCGGTCACTGTAAGAGACTGAATAGCTTCTAAGAGTTGCTCACCATGGTTTTTAGTTACAACCTTTTCTACGATATGCAGAGCGATGCCATTTTTATCTACAATTATAGACTTTCTATAGACGCCTTCTATAACACGACCCATAAATTTCTTAGGCCCCCACAAACCAAAATCATGTATCATCTGCTTCTCCGTGTCTGCTAGAAGTGAATATTGAAATTCGTATTTATCTATGAACTTCTTATGCTTAGCTTCCTTATCGGGACTTACGCCATACACTTCATAACCAGCATTTTTAATAGCCTTGAAATTATCCCTCACACTGCAAGCTTCTTTCGTACAACCAGGCGAATCATCTTTCGGATAGAAGAAGAGAATATACTTTTTCCCTTTTAGTGTCTCTCTAGAAACGACATTTCCATCTTGGTCTGGTAATTCGAAATTGGGAACTGGCTTGCCTATTTCAACTTTCATAGTTCTAAACTTTTATATATAACAAAGCAAATAGTCTTTTGTTTAATGTTGTTGAATTTTTGTTAAACAAAAATTAATATCACCTTACTGTCTTAGACCAGATATTTGAGTTACCACAGTGATCAGAAATTTCAAGATTCAATTCAAGAGAGCCCAGTGGGAGTGATTCCCAATCATCAAAGACAAGCATATTGTTTTTCATATCGTACTCCCAACACATCCATTGGCCATTGGCAGTCCCTTTGACAAAGAGGTCATTTGCACGTCCATCAGGGATTAAATTGTCATTTATACGGATCTTCCAAGGGCTGCGTCTCCTACTATCCATGCTGACAGGACTTATCGTGGGTGGCTTAGTATCTTTAATCATCATGAAGGTGCCTAGCTGATCCACATGGCTCACAAATCTATTGCCTTCTACTTGTCCACCAAACTGAATCAATCTTCCTTTGGTGTCATAAGAAGCCATGGTCCATCGCTGGTCCAGCGTATCTGTAATTGGACATGATATTTCATAGTATCCCTGCACCGATGTATGGGCATTGCCTATGGTAACTGATGGATATTTTACGCCACTGATTGTTTCTTTTCCTTCACTGATTTTCAGAGACAAAGGGGCATAGAATGCGCCTTCCTTAAAGTTTATCTCATATTTTCC
>CAZIMH010000075.1:0-11347 GCA_964540155.1 uncultured Saprospiraceae bacterium | reverse complement strand
GGTGGGACTCAGCACCTTATCAGATTAATGCTGGACTGGTCCACAAACAAAAGTTTGGAAAGCTAGATGTCGTTGCTTCAGGCTTCTACGAACAATTAGATGGATTTGTCAGAGGACAATTCAAGGATAAATATCGGATTGGAGCTAATCTAAAATACAGACTGAGCGACCGTATTACGCTATCCATGAACACCATGTATAATTATAAAAGTGATGGTAGTCATCTCCTGTGGAACGATCCTACAAGCGGGGCTTACTTAGGATGGATAGACCCCAATGACCCCAATGGTGATGGCAACACCTATACGGAAAACCAAACCAGTCGATTCTATCTTGATCCGCAGGTAACCATTTTCGATAAAAGCAATAATAAGCATAAAATTATTACACGATTTTACTCTCTAGATAATGCCAGTACGACTGAGCAAGCCACTGGCTCTACCAATTACTTTTTAGAGTACCAGTTCACCTCTCGGGTATCATCGCTGGGTCTTGATTATACCTTAGGGTCATCAGCTTATCTTACTAGGAGTCGATCAGAGCTATTTGGTAATGTGGCACTTGCTGCTGACAATTACGCCTTGTATGGACAGTTAGAAAAAAGACTAAAAGAGAAACTGACGGTGACCATAGGAACCAGATATGAATCCAATTTGCATGACAGTCCAGTGGTCATGGAAGGAGATGAACAAGCTGGGGGTACCGTATCAGAAGATCGGTTGGTTTCTAGGTTGGGATTGAATTACAAACTGAAGGAATTCACAAATCTCCGTGCTTCTTGGGGCCAAGGATATCGATTTCCTACTTTGGCAGAACGATTTATCAGAACTCAGCTAGGTTCTTTTTCTATTATCCCCAATCCTGATTTGACTTCAGAGTCAGGCTGGACAGCTGAGCTCGGGATAAAGCAAGGCGTGAAGCTAGGAGGCTGGCAAGGTTATGTGGATGTAGCAGCATTCTCCTCTAGATATGATAACATGATGGAATTTACTTTTATTCCGAGCGAACTAGGATTCCAATCTCAAAATGTAGGAGACACAGAAATCAACGGATTTGAAGTTAATTTGATAAGTAATTCTAAAATCGGCAAGCACCCACTAAATATCATCTTTGGGTATACGTATGTAGATCCAAGATATCGAAACTTCGATGACGATCCCACACTAGATGACGAAGAAAGAGCTTTTAGGTCCACATTAAGAGCTGGCGTTAGTGTTCCAGTAGACCCTAATGAAAGTCGAAATATATTGAAATATAGAAACAGACATAATCTCAAAGCTGATATTGAATTCACTTATAATAAATGGACTGCAGGAGTCAATTATAACTACACTTCCGAACAAGTGACCATAGACCAATTTCTATCCATGCTAAATGGAATAGGAGAGTATAGGGAGCTTAATAGAGGTTATACACGGGTAGATAGTCGACTATCATATAATTTTGGGTCATTCAAGATTTCACTCATTGGTAATAATGTGCTCAATGAGGAATACGCTATTCGTCCCGGTATACTAGAAGCTCCAAGAAATCTTGCTGTAAGATTGGATGCAACATTCTAGATTGGATGTAACCTAAAATTTCTTTTGCTAAAGCCTAATCTCTCGGTTATCTCGCCTGTCAGCAGGCTCTGACGCTGAATTATATTAATTAATTCTAGATATTAGCGTTGTAAATGGACTGTCCATTATGTAATACTGTAGTAATTTTTCTAATTATTTCGTTAAGAAACTGTTGAAAAGAAATTAAAAGACAACATAAATGATAAAGTCGATGTTGAAACTTTTGTAAAATACAAAGAACTATGAACACGAAAATTATTACCAACTCACATCTCTTCCTTGCTACAATAATGGTCTTTCTACTTGGAGTTACCAGCTGCAAACAAGAAGTGAGTAGTGCAACTAAACAAGTGAATGATACAACGAAAACAGTTGTAGAGTCTGCAAAGAACCAAGCCAGTCAAACCAAAGATGCGATGACCGATAAGGCCATGGAAGCCAAGGAGAAGATGACAGAGAAAGCCATGGATGCTAAAGAGGCTATGGATGATGTTGTAGAAAACACAAAAGATAAGATGGAAGCAGTCAAGGATAAGATGGAAGAAATGCCTGAAAAGATGACTAAGGTTGCTTCATCTTCTAAGATGGCAGCGACAGACGGCATGGATAAAATGGAGAAAGAAGCGGCTAAGAATACTCACATCGGCGAATACAAAGCTGAAGAAAAAAGTACAGTTGCAGAAGCTAAGAGTAAAGTCACTCAGGTGGTAGAAGCTGAGAAACCTGCGCTAGAAGCTAAAAAAGAAATGCCAACTGAAATAGAGGAAGTGCCAGTAAGGACACAAAAGAAGAAAAAACCTGCACCGGTTGCGGCAGGACCTAATCACAAAATCTTTGACGATATACTCAGAGCGAATGTATCTTCTTCTGGTAAAGTTAATTATGCAGCAATTAAATCCGACAAGGCTAAGCTGGAAGGTTATCTGAGGGAATTGGCAGGGACCAATATCAAAGGTCTAAATAGAAATGAGCAATTGGCTTACTGGATAAATGCATACAATGCATTCACCATCAAGAAGATTATAGATAACTACCCTGTCGCAAGCATCACTGACTTGAATGGTGGTAAGCCATGGGATATCAAGGATATTAAGTTAGGCGGTGCAGTGTATTCTCTGAATAATATAGAAAATGACATCATCAGACCTCAATTCAAGGAACCACGCATACACTTTGCAGTTAACTGTGCAGCTAAGTCTTGTCCACCACTTCTGAATAGAGCATGGACTGCGTCAAACCTAGAATCTAATTTCGAGAAGCAGGCTAAGTCTTTTATAAATGACCCAAGTCAAAATTCCATATCAAGTGGCTCTGCGCAAGTGTCCAAAATATTTGAATGGTATGGCGTAGACTTCGGTGATCTGAAAACTTATCTGAATAAATATGCAAAAACCAAGATAGGTTCAGATGTTACCATTGGATTCAGAGATTATGATTGGTCTCTAAACAATTAGTAAATAACTAGACAATGCATATCGTCTTTTTAGACGCTTATACAATATCTCCGGGAGATATGGATTTATCATCTCTGGAGTCAATTGGTGAGGTCGTTCTACATGATAGAACGGCCTCACTCGATGTTTTACAGCGTGCCCAGAATGCACAAATCCTCATAACGAATAAAGTCAAGATAACAGCGGAGTTTATAGCACAGCTACCGAAGCTGAAGTATATTATAGTCGCTGCGACAGGTTATGATGTGGTAGATATCAAAGCAGCCGCTGCTCGAAATATCCCAGTGAGTAATGTAAGTGGCTATAGCACGACCTCAGTTAGCCAGCATGTATTTGCTATGCTATTGGCTTATCTAAGTCATTCTCAAATATATTTTGATGAATCCAAGAAAAGGGAGTGGAGCAATAAACCAGATTTCTCTTATTGGCATCAGCCCATAGAGGAGCTGACTGATCTGACTTTCGGTGTATTTGGTATGGGCACGATAGGCAAGAAAGTGGCTGCAATAGCCTTAGCTTTTGGCATGAAAACAATTGCGTATAGTAGAAGTCCAGAACGAGATGCAATGACAGGAGTGACGATGGTAACTATGGAAGAGTTGCTGTCACAGTCCGATGTCTTGAGTTGTCATGTCCCGCTTAATGATTCTACTAAGCAAATATTTAATAAAGACACCTTTGCCAAAATGAAATCCACTTCCATTCTTATCAATACCGCCCGTGGTGGAATTATACATGAGCCAGACTTGGCAGAGGCGCTTCATGAGCATCAAATAAAAGCAGCGCTGCTGGATGTTTTATCTCAGGAGCCACCTCCAAAGAATCATCCACTTTTAGGATTAGATAAATGTTACATCACGCCACATCAAGCCTGGGCCTCTGTGGCAGCACGCAGACGTCTTCTCCATGGCATAGTGCAAAATATTCAAGGATTTATAGATGGGCAATTACAGAATGTTGTGAATGGCTTGGGGTAGCTGAAAGAATAATAGCCAATAAAAAAGCGCAGAAACATGATGTTTCCGCGCTTTTTTGCTTTCTATATTTAGAGCCAGCTTATTGGGCTGGAATCCGCAATGTTTGTCCAGGAAAGATAACATTTGGATCTTTCAGCATAGGCTGATTAGCCTCGAAGATCTCTTTATATTTCATAGGATCACCATAATGAGCCTTGGCAATCTTAGACAATGAGTCACCAGGTTGTACTTCATACATTGTAGAAGCTGGCGCTGGTGCTGCAGCTGGCGTAGTCACAGATATCCTGTCGTCGATGGATGCCACGCCATTCATATTTCCTAAGATGAGTATTGCCTTCTCTCTATCCGCTTCAGAAGCAGCCTCACCCCAAATCTTAACCACATCTGCCTCAATTTCTACATCTACATTAGACACATTGACACCAGAGCCTTCTATAATTCCTTCTAAAAGTCCCTCTTGTCTCTCTTTCATCGCAGTGTTGTCCTTTGCTTTCTCTTCGTAGTTAGTCTTCTTCTTGTTCAGTAACTCTGAACCTGCATTCTTAATAAAATTGAATAATCCCATTTGTTAATACTGTTGTTTTTTGTGAGTAAATTGAATTTACATCTAAGATAACTACATACCTCATCCAATAATTCTCTAAAATTCTATTTTTTATAAAAACACCTGACTTAGGTGCTGGGAATGGATTAAAGTTCGAAATACCATATATTTGCGGTTCATTCTATCAGATGATCAGAATAATTCAGGTTCTTATTCTTGCCTTTCTTATGGGTAATGGCTTGCAGCCATTGTTAAAGGAAGCGGGTTGGCTAGTACAATCTGAGCAAGAAGTAGAAGATGCGAACGCTGATCAGGATAGCTGTGACTCGGAAGATGCTGACGAAAGTGAATCATCTGATGATGATCTCAGCGAGAAGCCAAGACGTCTAATCAAGGAACCCAAACCCCACGATCTAGACTTTTCATCTCCGCCTTCCAGTTACAATTCTACTAGCTTTCTGGTTTCAATTCCTGTATGTGAAAAAGGAAGAAAGCTAACACAAGCAGATAAACTACCTAAGATTTCTTCCTCTCTCATGAGGAGGACGTACTTCTCCAAGTCAGTAAGTCATTCACATCCAATAAGTTAAGGATTAAAATGAAGATGCTCGTCATTCAGTGGCGGCACTTTAGCCTCATTTCTATTTATTCTGATTTGTCAGTAATGACAATTGAAGACGCAGTAATGGATTTGGGAGACCTTATTTGTTATACTAATTTATTGAATCACACTCTTTTTAAAATTATATAAAAATGCAAGGAAACGGATTAATCAAAGTTTTTTTGGTATTGCTCATTATTGTTAGTCTACTACAGGTATTCTATATGCTACCTACTAGGAAAGTGGAAAGGAATGCAACAGAATACGCAGAACAATATGTGAATACACATCCAAATATGGATCCTTATGAAGCTAGACGAACAGCTAAGTTTGAATATCTGGATTCTATCTCATCTGAGAATATATTTTCTATTCCTGGATTAGGAAAATTCACTTATAACGATCTCAAGCAGAGACAATTAGCACTGGGACTAGACCTCAAGGGAGGTATGAGCTCGGTACTCCAAGTTGACCTGAAGGAGATGCTGATGAACTTATCTAGAAATAGTAAAGATCCATCATTTATTGCAGCGCTAGATGCTGCTGAGAAAGCACAAACAGGATCTCAATCAGATTTTATAAGTCTATTCGGTCAGGAATATGCAAAGCAGCCTGACAAGAAGAATCTTGCTTATATCTTCAGAAGAGATGGGTCTATGCAAGAGCTTATAAATACGCAGTCGAGTGATGGAGAAGTCATCAGAGTATTGAGAGACAAAGCGGACGAAACCGTAGATCTTACTTTCAAAATGCTGAAAGAAAGGATCAATAAGTTAGGGGTAGTACAACCCAATGTATCACTAGATGATTCCAGAGATTTAATCATCGTAGAGATGCCTGGTATAGAAAATCCAGAGAGAGCCAGAGAATTTCTTAATGCATCTGCAGCACTGGAATTCTGGGATACCTACCGTAATTCAGACCCAGAGAATATCATGGCCAAACTAAGACAAGCAGATACAAAGTTGAAAGGTAATGCACCAGTAGAAACGACGACAGTATATGATACGATATGGTCACCTAAGATTGATACCTTAGGAAACTTGACAGGTGATTCTACCTTCACTGTACAACCAAAGACAATGACAGGAGGTCTTGATGATGGTCCGTTACTGAGTCTTCTGACGCTGAACACAACGGGTGCTTACGGGTCTACTGGAATGGGTGCTGCAGAAAAGAATCAACGTAAAGCGATATCGGCCTTACTAGATAGATCAGATATAAAATCAATTTTCCCTGCAGATTCTAAGTTTATGTGGAGTAGAATGCCTCACACAGATTTTCAGACTAGAGAAGAGACTAATCTGTATATACTTCACTTGATTAAGAAAATTCCTGGATCTGACAAAGCCCCGATAGAGGGTGATGTGATAGAAACAGCTGGTCATAGTCCTGATCCTGTAAGTGGTCAGATGGCAGTAAATCTTAGAATGAATAATCAGGGCGCTCAGAAGTGGGCAGAGATGACGACTAAAGCAGCTAACGCAGGTAATAGAGAAGTGGCGATAACGATAGATGGAGAGGTCATATCTGCGCCTAGTGTGAATGGGCCAATCCCTGGTGGTAACACCCAGATAACTGGAAACTTTTCAGTTCAGGAAGCGGCTGATTTTGCGAGCTTATTAGAGATAGGTAAATTACCGGCTTCTGTAAATACGATTCAGGAGTCTACAGTAGGACCTTCTTTAGGAGCTAAAAATATCAGCAGTTCTGTTAGATCTTTGATTGTAGGATTTGCATTGATACTCATCTTCATGGTATTGTACTATGGCGGTGCTGGCTTTTTCTCCATCCTGGCTCTTTTGCTGAATATGTTCTTCATTTTTGGTGCATTGGCTTCCTTCGGAACAGTACTGACGCTACCTGGTATCGCAGGTATTGTATTGACAGTCGGTATGGCCGTCGATGCCAATGTGATTATCTATGAGAGAATAAGGGAAGAACTGCGGGCTGGAAAAACCTTACTAGCCTCCATCAATGATGGATTTAGGCATTCCTATTCAGCGATTATAGATGCCAATGTGACCACCTTACTGGTTGCCTTCGTCCTGGCTTACTTTGGACTAGGACCTATCAAAGGATTCGCAGTTGTATTGATTATCGGTGTACTTTCATCATTATTCACAGCGGTACTTATCGGTCGTATGTTGATAGACTGGTGGACTAAGGGTGACAGAGGATTGAGCTTCTGGACAGGTGCTTCTAAGAATGCCTTTGCTAATTTGAACATTGATTGGATAGGTAAAAGAAAAATTGCCTATTTCATGTCAGGTGTAGTTATCCTAGCGGGTTTGGCTTCTATGTTTACTAGAGGTTTCGACCTTGGGGTAGACTTTAAAGGAGGTTATTCTTTCAATGTAGAATTCCCTGAAGGCACGTCAGCTACTAAGGAATCATTGCAGGAAGGTTTGACGGCAGTGTTCGACAAGGCGCCCGTAGTAAAAGCAGTAGATACTAAGAATACGTTCAATGTTGTCACAGATTATCTAGTAGATAATACTGATGATGATGCTGCTGATAAGGTAACTAGAAAACTTCATGAAGGTATAGCTAAGGTGACTGGCTCTTCAGTATCCTATGATAGATTCAAATTGACGGATGCAGAAGGTGTGGCGCATGTCACGAGTTCTACCAAGGTAGGACCTACCATTGCAGATGATATAAAGCGTAGTTCATTCTATGCAGGTATTTTTGCCTTGCTACTGATCTTCCTATACATCTTTATTCGATTCAATAAGTGGCAATATAGTTTAGGTGCCGTAACGGCCCTCTTCCACGATACATTAGTGGTACTTTCTATATTCTCTATTTTCCATGGAATCTTTCCTTTCTCAATGGAAGTAGATCAAGCATTTATAGCAGCGATACTTACAGTAATCGGTTACTCTATAAATGATACCGTGGTATTATTTGATAGAATCAGAGAGTTCTTAGGTATTTATCCTAAGGAGGATACAGATAGCATATTGAATAAAGCCATCAATAGTACCTTCTCCAGAACGATTATTACCTCTATCACAACGCTTATAATGATTACACCACTATTCCTTTTCGGAGGTGGTAGTATTAAAGGTTTTGCCTTTGCATTGATTATAGGTATTCTAGTAGGTACGTACTCTTCTATATTCGTGGCAACACCTATAGTAAGAGACTTGTCATCTGATCTTAAGCCTAAGAAGATTGAATCTAAGAAGAGCTTCTCTAAAGCTGCTCAAGCAGTTAGATAACTCACAGATTCATAAATTAGATATAATGAGAGCTTCCACCTTGACTAAGGTGGAGGCTTTCTTTTTACTTAAATGCCCGTTTCCACTCATTTTTTGTGTAATTTTTTCTTCAATTGTATCTATTGTAGTGAATACTCCTTTTCGTCCAACAATTGAAAGTACAATCACGTTATCTTGGGAGTGATTATGAGAATCAGACTTTATATATATACGCTGTCTACTTTGTTGCTTATAGCCGCTTGCCAGGTGACTAAAAAGGTCAAAGATGGAGACACTGCCTATCAACTGAAGCAATATTCTGTGGCCGTAGATATGCTAGAGAAGGAGTATGAGAAAGCGGGTTCTAAAGATGAAAGATTAAGGAAGTCTCTCTATTTGGCAAAGTCCTACGACTATCTTCAGAATCATGCTGCCTCGGTAGAATGGTATGAAAAGGCCAACAAAATAGATCCTAAATTACAAGTTAGATCAGACCTTGCTGAAGCATTCAAAAAGAATGACCAGTATGAAAAGGCCTATGAGATCTATTCCAAATTATACAAAGAAACCCGTGAGTTAGACTGGAGCCAGAAAGCGCAGTTTTGCAGGCAAGCCATTATCCAATTGAGTGAGGTCAAGAACTATAACATTACGACGTTCTCAGCCAATACAGCTTATAATGAATACAGTCCCTTTTATTTGGATGCGGAGCATATTGTATTTACATCTGATAGGGAAGGGAGTACAGGAGGAGATACCTATAAGTGGACGGGTAATTCATTTTCAGATATCTATGTGACAAACATACATGGACGAAACGTCGTCAACTTTGATGCGATACTTAATTCAGATGCAAATGAGGGAACGCCTTGTTTGTCTATAGACCGAGATGAAATTTATTTCACCCGCTGCGAATCTCTAAATCTAAGAGATCAGCATTGTCGTATTTATTTTAGTAATCGACCTAATGGTTTTTGGATGGAGCCAGAGCCACTGATGTTTTTTGGAGAGGATACCAATTTTGCCCACCCTTGTCTCTTAGAGCAAGATAGCGTGCTTGTCTTTACTGCAGCCCCAGTTAACAGTGATGGTACTTATGACTTATACTATTCCGTCAGAGTAGAAGGCGGATGGTCAGAAGCAGAACTCATGCCATCATCTATTAATAGTCTCGGCGATGAAAAATTTCCTACCGCTTATCAAGATACCTTGTTTTTTTCTTCAGACGAGTTACCAGGTTATGGAGGGTTGGATATCTTCAAGACCTACCTGAAGCCAGATGGTTCTTGGTCCATACCTCAGAACGTAGGTGTACCCATCAATAGCGGTGGAGATGATTTTGGACTGGTTGTGGATCCCGCGAGACCTTTCCCTAGAGACATTGTGCTGCAAGGCTATATATCTTCAACCAGAACACATGGCAATGGGGATGATATTTTCTTCTTTACACAGTACAAGGAAAAACCTGAAGACAAACCTCAGGAGGATATTACAGATGAAGATGTAGTAAGTAGAGATGTATATATATCCGTACGTGTAGTAGAAGTACAGTATGAGAATAATGACCCCAATGGTCGTATCATAGGCAAAGAGCCCCTCAATGATGTGGTCTTATCCGTTAAGTATTTGGATGACAATGATCAGGTGACTACTGATAAGAATGGAAGATACACGGCGCAAGCCTTGTCTCAGGCTAGCTATACAATCACGGCCACCAAGGATGGATACCTAACAGATGCTAAGACACTTAGCACAAGGATACCACCTCTAATGAAAAACGATACGACGATCAATTTGGAGATTCCTCTAGAGAAAATAAGATATGATGCAGAGATCGTGCTTGAAAGTATTTACTACGATTATAATAAGTGGGATATCAGAAAGGATGCTAAGCCGAGCTTGGATACACTAAAGAATCTTCTCCTACTTAATCCTTCTCTCAACATAGAACTGGCATCACATACAGATTGCCGTGGAGAAGATGACTACAATGAATATCTATCTCAAAAGAGAGCTCAGTCTGCTGTCCAATATCTAGAACAGTCTGGCATCACTCCAAATCGCCTTACAGCTAGGGGATATGGGGAATTAAAACCATCAATAAATTGTAATTGCGATGATTGCTCAGAAGATCAGCATCAAGCGAATAGAAGAACCACCTTTAGAATTCTGCAACGCTAACAATAAAGGACAAGATTCTATTTATCTGTAACGATAATTGTTGCCTGGACCACCTGATCGTCATCTATAAAGGCAGCGTCTAATCTATGTAATTGACCAGGCGTAAAATCACGCATCGGCAATACTATCAGTTCAGAACCAATTATATTATATTCCTTTATGGCTTCATCATCAGTATACAACTCCAAGCTCCTTAGCGGCTTGTCAGATCTGATATGAATTTGATTTCTCCATTCCACATATTTGATACTGAAGTCGAAAGATGTCCTGTATTCTTCAGCATATTCAATTTTCACATTGGGCGCTTCAGTCTCAGTGGCTTGACTATGTGCTGAGCTAAGACCAATAATTATGAAGCTAGCGATGAGCACAATTTCTGCAATGGTAGATTTAGTTGGCATGTAGATTAATGTTATTGGGTGTCTAATGCAAGATTCGTACCATGGAGGACGGGAATTGGTTTATGGTCTATGGTATGCGGTATATGGTTTGGTGCAAGACGATGCCTAGTATAGGTTGACGGTATATACTAAATACCGTTCGTCGCGACTTGTAGTCGCGATGCAATATGCTTGTATAGAATCAATACCTCCTAAAATTAACTATGCACCTTATCTTCATGACCATTCATCCCCTTTAACGAGCACGGAGAAATCTCCACAAGGTCGATTTGTAAAGATTTTATAAAAATGAATGAGTCATAGTCTCTAAGCTAATGAAATGGTCGAAAATTCCTCATTAAGTGGCATGGCGCTAGAGGGCAGCATGACGTCGAGCCTGACGACCGAAAGTGGGACGTGGGAGCGGCACAGTGTATAGCAT